>JAQICF010000122.1 GCA_027858795.1 Candidatus Delongbacteria bacterium
TTTTTGCCATGACCGTTGGCGGACATATTAATTTATAATACTAAATATAGGGGTTGTTTGATAAAAGTATTTTATTGTGTTAAAATATTTACTTTAGTTTGAATTTAAAATATTAAGTAAATGATCTGCCCATGCTTTTGATAATAATGGTGGCACAGCGTTACCTACTTGTACATAGTAGTTTCTTTTAGTTGATGAATAGACATCGAAATTATCAGGAAATGACTGAAATCTTAATCCCTCTCTCACTGTTATCATTCTATCTTCTGAATAATGTATATTACATCCAATATTAGGTCTGTTAAAATGAGTATTTAATGTATAATTAGGTTTATTTGGATCTAATCGTCCGTATGTTGTCGTTCTTCCACCAGTACTTTTAAAGTACATTATTCTTTTTGTTGAAAACTCATCTGGCACATCCATATAGTTCCCACCAGGTTTTACATACTTGATTATCTGTTTGTCGGTAGAACTTGCATATGGTATAAAGTGTGTTGTTGTTTTAGTTGAATTTAAACGCATTAATTTTTGAAAATCACTTTTGGGTTTATCATTATAGCCTACATCACCCTTTAGTGTAGGTTGTGCTAAATCTCCAATAGCATCTGATGAAGTCACCCATTTCTTCCCATCAGTTGAATTTTCAAAATGAGTTTGTGGTGGAGAAGTAATTTCTAATCCTAAATTGTTGCCAACTACAAATACTCTTTTTCGCTTCTGTGGTACTCCATAATCGGCTGCATTTAAAGTAAAAACATTTACATTATAATCTAAATCCTTGAATGCTCTTTTAAGATTATCAAAAATGTTAGTTCCATCTTTTGCCTTTGATGATTTTATTCCTGTTACATTTTCAAAAAGGAATATTTTTGGTCGTATTTTTGATATTACGTTTAAATAAGTAAAAACTAAATTTGATCTGATATCATCAGGGTCTCTTTTACCTATACCTGAAAAACCTTGACAAGGTGGTCCACCTACTATGATATCTGCCACAGGAATTGAGTTAAAATCGATTTTTGTTATATCACCATTAACAATATGGTTGCCAATATTCATCTTATAAGTTTCGCAAGCATCTTTAAGTATATCATTAGCCCAAATCAAGTTGTATCCAGATTGTTTGAAACCAAAGTCCAACCCACCACAACCTGCAAACAAACCTATTACTTTAAATTTATTTTTTTTCACAGTCTTCTATCCTCTACTAAATCTGCTAAGAACAATTCAAAATAATCAACTAACTCATTGGATAAATTAAAACCTAAGCTGTCAATATCGAATATTATTTCACCAACTTTCTCATCCAAATTCCTTCTTGGTGTGTGTAGTCCCTCATCACCGCTAACAGGATTTGCTGTTCTATTAAAAATATCAAATGCATTATTTACATTTCTTATTTTTAATTCATCTAATACTCTTAAATCAGGTACCTTTAACTGTCCTATGTGAAAACCTTCTAATTTTCTCATACCTTCTTGATTATTTGAATTTATTTCAAATTGTATCTGACCAAAACAAGAGTTTAAAAATGCAGCTATAAATTTAATTTGTTCTGTATCACCTATATTTGGATTAGAATTTACTAAACCAGATAAATAAAAGAAATTCGTAGATAAAACAATACCATCGGGGTAATTACAAAGATAAACTCCATGCTTCGTTCTCTCTGCTCTTGGAATTAGGATATCTATCTCAACGATACTATTAAAAGAAGAATTTACAATTTTTTTCCATTTTGCTGAATTATTAGTGTTGTTTTGCGTATAAATTTGACTTAATGATTGGTCACTTCGATTATTATTATAAGATAAACCATTCATAGAATTATCATCATATCTACCTGGGAAATGAATAGCCTTCTCATAAGACAAATCTTCTTGAGTTAAAATTAGATTTCTCCTATGTCTACTATTTTTTATCCCAAAACCCTTATTCCTATCAAGAATATCGCTATATGGTGTTTGTGCGAAGTTTGGATAAATAATATTTGATCCTCCAGTATTTCCTGCACCACCTCTTTGTACTACTGTAAAGAAAGTAGATATTCTTTCCATTGTTGGTAATTCGTCTAAGGTTGCATAATTATCTTCTGGATCATTAAAATGAAGCTTCCAATTATCTGCAGGATTAATAGTATTCCTTTCAACAACTTTAATTGAATAATTTGCAGTTATTGTTGTATTCTCAGTAGATAATATTGATTTAATTATACTTGGTTCAGATAGTAAATCCTCATTCTTAATTCTTAAAAACTTTATATTAGCTGAAGGTTGTTTACTTAAAACAGTTATTACTGTGGTTACTTTAAAATCCTCAAAATAGTTTCTTGGATATAGAATTATTGAGTCCACTTTATTTAACAAATAAGATTTAAGGTATTCTCCATCAGCACTATTTAAATATTTTGCCATTAAAATCAATCCGGCTTTTCCGTTGCTGTTAAGAAAGTGCCATATATAGTTTACAAAATAAAAATAAAGGTTAGGTTGTGTTGCGTTTCTAACAAAATTGGAATCACAATTAGTATCTATTGAACTTAACATTTGTATTTTATCAGAGTCAGATATCGGAGCAAGAGCAAGATCATTATCATTTCTTAAGAAAGGAGGGTTCATTAAAATCACATCGTAACTTTGATTGTTATGAATTAAAAAAGTATTTCCAATTTCAATTTGAGCAATGGAAGCAGTATTTACTTCATTTAAGCTTTTTGATACAAGTCGAAAAGTTGTTAATTGAGCTAGGAATGGATCGATCTCAATTCCACTCAACTGGTTAAGAATCGTATTATGAGTTTTAATATTTCCATTGGACAATGATAGAAGATTCACTTTGTCATATGCTGCATCAAGTAAAGCACCATCACCACAACAAGGATCAATAATAGAAGAATTTTCATTTTCAATAGTTACCTCTGCCAGCAAATAAGATAATTCCATATCAGACATAATCTTACCTTTTTTGTGCATAATTTCTTTATCATATATTTTAGAAGTTAAAAGGTTGAAGATATATTCAGGGCGAGAATTATCTGCAATAGCTTGAGAACCATAACTGGCAAGGGTTCTTATGTTATCTTTAAAATATTGAAGAAGAGTAAGTGTCAATTTCTCTGGAAAAATACGGATGTCTGGGTTAGGATGATTTCTAAACACTTGATTAAAATCTAGTGCTAATACTCTATTATAATTATTTTCCAGTCTACGTTTGAATTCAACGAGATTTTCATCATCAGGAGGTAAATTCCTAAAATAACTCTGATTATCATTTCTAGTTAGACTATAATAATCCTTTAGATATGTAAATGCTAATAGTCTAAATAATTCATATAAAGTCAATTCTTCTGAAAGTGCACTCGAATGAATTAAATTGTCTCTAATACTAATGTAGTTTTGATAAAAAGAATCAATTAGTGGTTGCCAATTATTATCCCATTGTGGTGATACTCTGTTAAATATTAGAGGTAAAATCTCTAGCATTGTCAACTTAAAATCAATGACCGTTTGTGAAGCATCTTTCGTTTGTGGTAAAAATCGTGAGTGTGATTTAGGATTGTTTTTTAAAATGCAAGTAGATATTGGACCTTGTCTTTCAGCAAAAAGGATAAGCTCTTCAACGTTAGTAAGACAAAAATATTTAGGATAATTTGGTTCCCAATAAGGAGAGAAATCTGAAACATATGAACGAGTCTGGTTCTGGTATCTCTGAGAATTTACATCTCTTGTATTTTTTTTTACTTCAATTACAAAAACATACCTACCTGATGTTTTTAATTTTATAGCAAAATCAGGTATTATTGTACTATTCGGAATTGCAGGATGATGAATTAGCTCTGCAATTTCACTGTATCCTAATTCATCCATTGCATTATTGATAGCATCGCTTACAACGGGATGGAATTCATTCACTTCATCAAAGTCATACCAAAGTCTAATCATATTACTCTCTGTAGCCTCTTAATTCATTCTCGAGATCTTCTAGTTTCAACCTTATTTCATTGTGTTTATTATACTCTGCTAATAGTATTAAATCAATATCTTTTATTATTGAAATTTTATCCGAATTATATCTATTTATTTCTAATAAACTATTTCCTAATTTTTTTAAAATACTAATCGAAGACTTAGATAATTTTTTAAAATCAACTACTTTCACTTTTTCAAATTCATATAGCTGTATTTTTCTTAGACCATTACCTTGACTTCTTGAATTTTTAAGAATCTCTAACTTTGTAAATGTAGAATTCAGAATTGCTAAATGGCAATGAACTTCGTCTTCAACATTTAAGGAATAAAAATTGTCTGAAACAAAATCATTATTGGGGTTAAAGATAAAATCTATGTTATTACGTAAGTAGTAATTGAATATTAGATTACCCCGTGATTTCAATTTAACTTTATACCAATTTTTGTTTAAAGCAATTGCGTTTTTCAAGGCTTTGTATTTCACATTGGGGGAACTCAAAACTTCTTGCTTAATCATTTCGATATAAGAGTATGTGCTTTGAGATATTGAGTCATTGATTGAAAGTATATATGATTTATTATCATCAACTCGAAATGTCTTAATATTTATGACATTTTTAATCAGAGGTACAGACTCTTTGTAAGTTTTACTTGAAAATATAAAGTATTTGTTGACTATCCCCGAAGTTCCCCGTTTAATACTTTCTGTTGAAATGGATTTTAAATTTGTGAAAAAATTAGATTTTTCATTAACCACACTTTTATTATTAAAAGAATGTAATAGAAAATCCTTCTGATTAATACGATACAATTCTTTCTCTAGGCTATTCTTTTTTTCTAAATCTAGTACTGTGTCAAATTTGTAATAAGAAATTGGGGAATTTTTCTGATTTGACTTTATAAATTTAATAACTGTAGCACCGATATTTACTCCATCAAAAACATTCTCTTTGAAATGAAAGATTCGCTCAAGATAACCAAATTTCATAAATGCTTCTTTTAAAAATACCCCGAAATTACTATAAAGCCAACTGTCATATATTACAGCAATCATTACTCCATTATTTTCAAGATGCATTATTGATTTTAGCAGAAAATAAACATAGAGATTAGACTGAGATGGTATTGTTGCGATTGAAGATGAAATTGTTTTTCTAATAATTTTCTTAGCATTCAAATTATTCATCAATAACTCTTGTCTAACGTAGGGTGGATTTTCAATGATAAAGTTAAACTTCTCAGTTGTGGGTAATTCAAAGAAGCTTCCCGTAATTAATTCTCTATTTTTCTCGTTGTAAAATTTAGTAACATGTGAATCAACCAAACTTTTGTCAATTTCTATTCCCTTCATGTAACATTTTTTTTCTAAAAGTTTAAAAAATGTATTCGGTCCAATACAAGGATCTAGAATCCTACTATTCTCAGTAATACTATCAGAGATTAGTTTAATCATAAATCTTGCTAAATTTTCTGGTGTAAATACTTGTCCTAATTCCATTTCTTCCATGCTATCTAATTCTTTGTTTGTATCGTTGTAATTAAACAACAATAATTGTTCTTTACATTCGTTTACAACATTATTTTGTGGATAATAGTTACCAACTTCTAAATTACATTCCATTTTTGTTTTTCCTTTGTCAAATATAAACCAAATTATTAATTAACTCTACATTGTTCTCAAATAATTTTATCCGTCAATCATACAATGTAAATATCTACTCATAGAACAAATTCCTTTACCTATTTTCTATACTGTTCTAACAATATATGTAAGTCAAAAGGTCAAATAGTGACCCTTTGATTTTTTTTTTATTTTTTATTTACAAACAACCCCTATATTCATAAATTAAAACGATCCGCCAACATTGGCAAAATATTAATGGGTTACTTGGAGTGTTAGCTAGGTTTATCCCCACTACTTTTTGCCATGACCGTTGTAGGACATCG
>JAQICF010000084.1 GCA_027858795.1 Candidatus Delongbacteria bacterium
ATCTGTACCTGAAATAGATTTAAGGTTAATTCTTGTAGTTTCTTTATGCTTTTTATAGTTTTCAAATACAGTTAATGCATCATAAATAAATGCATCTGCTTTACCCTGTGAAACTTCAAGCACGCAGGTTGATACTTCATCCAATAGTCTAATATTTGCTTTCTTCAATGTTTCCTGAGCCAATATTGCACCGACAGTACCGGATTTAACTGCAATAGTAGCACCTTCTAGATCAAGATCATCAAATGAATTTATTTTTGAGTTTTTATTTATAAGAAGAGTAAGACCTGAACTTGCATAAGGATCAGAGAAATTTACTACTTTTGCTCTTTCCTTAGTGATGGTCATTGAAGAAATAACAATATCTGCTTTGCCAGTTTGAAGTGACGGAATTAAACCTGTCCATGAAGTATTCTTGATTTCTAGTGGTCGACCAAGATAAGCAGCTAATTCTTTAGCTATTTCAACTGAAATACCGATAGGTTCTCCATTTGTATCTGTAGTTTCAAAAGGAGGGAATTGTAATTCCATAGCTACAACTAATGGTTTAGGCTTATTTTCAATTTCCTTTTTAGTACATCCTGAAAATAATAATGATATAGTAATTGAAATCATAATAAGAATGATCATTCTTTTCATAGTTACTCCAGTTGATTTAGATTTATCTATTTAAAATAAGAAGTTATCCACTCTCAGTCAAGGTTAATAGAAAGCTGTTAGAGATGATAATTTGGCATTTGATGTAATTTTTTTTCATATTTCTAATTGCAGAAACATTGTATCAAAGATATATTATTTTAAGTATTAAAAGCGTGAATATAGATTGGCGAAATTGTGATACAATTTCTTAGGTTGGACGTAAAGCCCAACCGTACGGAAGGCGATGATTAATGATCCCGAATTAAAAAGAGAACAACCGATAATGCACAAGGTACACAAAGAACCGTAGGGACGACCCTTGTGGTCGTCCAAAAGGGGATTGTTATTAAAAAATAGGAGTTAAGTATGAAAAAGTTCTTAATAGGCTTATTAATTGCCATTGTAGGCTTTGTTATCTTCGTAATCATTTACATGATGATGTATTCCCAGGGAGTAATTGAACCTTTTGAAGCAGGGGAGAAGGCTTCTTCAGAGAAAGTACTTATTGCTTCTCAGGGCAGTGACTATAAGAACATGTTCGTTAAGAAGATTATTGAAAAACTAAAAAATGATTCGTTGTTCATAAAAGTAATTGATGTGACTGAGATAGAAAAAGAGAATATCGATGATTTCAAAGCTGTATTGATCATTAATTCAATTGAAATGTATGACATGCAGGAGAATGCTAAAGGATTTCTTTCATCAGGGAACAGCGATAAAGTAATTATGTTGGCAACTTCAGGTAATGGGTCAATGGGGCCTAAAGATAATTCCATTGATGCTATCACAACTGCTTCTACTGTAGAGAATATTGATCAGAAAGTGGATAAAGCTTTGAAGAGAATGCGTCTCATTTTAGAATAATAAAAAAGCCCGATAACATTATCGGGCTTTTTTATTAAGATTTACTTAGAAGCATTCACTGCTACAATTCTGTAGAATTTCTTACCTTCGGCTGCAAGATCATCAACCCATGATGTATCTGATACTTCTGAAGCTTCTAGTGTCCATTCATCAGGAAATAATGCATTAGGGTCTAAAGAAGAATATACATTATATGTATCCGCACCTGATAAAGCATCCCATCCCAGTGTAGCTTCCGTGCCTACAACATTCAAAGATATATTGCTAGGCTGAGGATCTGTGAAATTTGCCCATTTAAGCCACGGATAACCACCGTTGTTAAAACCATCAAGTTTCCAAACTGTTGTAAAATCCCATCCGGCATCAGTATATGTCATTACAGATTTCATTTCTGCTGAAGTCTTTGCAGTACCTCCATCTGATGAAATTTGACCTGATGTCTCAGTATCCCAGAAAGAATTAGCTATCTCAGTGTAACCTTGATAATTAATCCCGATAAGACCACCTATATAGTCGTAACCGTCAGTAACAATTCCTGAGCTAAAGCATTTATCAATAGCAGGATGATCAGTATAATTATCAGTAAAACCTATCAATCCTCCTATTTGGTAACTGGATGCATTTCCATTAATATCACATGTACTATAACAATTTAGCAAGGTTGAATAATTTACACCTATCAAACCTCCACATGCAGTTGCACCTTCAGCATTAATAGTTCCTGAGCTAAAGCATTCTTCAACAGCTCCATAGTTATATCCCAAGAGCCCACCTACACTACTTGTACCTTGGACTGTTCCTGTAAAATAGCAATTTTTGATTTCAGAATAGCTTATACCTGCTAAACCACCAACACTGCTATAACCTTTAATAAATGAATTTGTAATTCTTATATTCTGGATCGTTCCACCATTGATCTTTCCGAAAAGACCTATACATTGGTTTGTTCGATCAACATATAATCCGTTAATATAGTGATTTTGTCCATCGTAAGAACCTGTAAAAGACTTCCAGCCTGATATCTCGTGATTATCACCTATTGCCCACCATCCAGCACCATCGTCAAGGAGGATAGTCTGAGATGCATCGATATCTGAAGTCTGGATGTAATGTTTGTCCCATTCATCAGAATTCTGACTTAACCAGTAAAGGTTTTCAATAGATGAAATATGGTATGGATCCATATCTGTTCCATCTCCCGAAAGAGGAGGTATCTTTGAGATTACTGCTGTTTTGAAACTGATATCATCACCGTACGTTGTTCCGTTTGAATTAGTTGCAAATGCCCTTGTATAATAAATAGAATTCGGTAAAAGATTCGTAATAACAGAAGAAAAATTCTCAGATACATTTATTCCGCCTTCATCTGTGTATGAATCTGATAGTGTGGGAGAACCTGTTGTATTCCAGCAGGCTCCATACATAGTGGGATCAGTCTGCCCAAGATAAATTAAACTACATTCAGTTTCTGCTGAGTTTGTCATGATATTGTTTACTGACAATGTGAGAATTTCAGGAAGGAGACCTGAATATTTCCATCTTAAAATTGGATAACCTGTATTTGCTCTGAGACTTACATCCCATACAGAGTTTAAATCCCATCCTGCATCTGTAAATGTAGTACTGTCCTTCATTTCTAAAGTTGTTTTTCCAGTACCTCCTTGTGATGTCAGTACACCAGAATTTTCTGTGTCCCAGAATGAATTGTAAACATTAGATATGTAATTATCGCCTACAAAACCTCCTGTTACTACTGATCCCGCAACAGAACCTATGCTGAATGAATTATATATATTTGCTCCATTGATATTTTTTCCTGCAAAGCCACCGAGATAAGGTGTAGAACCAACTTCGCTAAGAACATTTCCGGTAGAGTAACAGTCTGTAATTACAGATCCGGTATTAACACCCGCAAAACCACCTACAGAACCTGTACTTGACGTATTACTATGATCTTCAACATTCGCACCTGAAAAACATCTTTGTACAGTACTTCCAAGGGAATTACTCCCCATAAAACCACCAAGGTAAAATGTTTCACCTGAGTATTTTATGCTGGCTACTTTACCATAGTTGTAACATTCGGATATTGTACCACCACTATTATTACCAGCAAAACCTCCTCCACCCATTGTTTCAACATAACAATTAGCTGAAGAGTTTTGGATCGTACCATTCATTTTAGCACCAACAAATCCACCTGTAGTCTGAACACCTTTGACATATCCTGATATTTTACAGTTGCTGATTAAAGAAATGCTATTATCGAGATTACCAACAATTCCTCCTATGTTAGCACTTCCTGTAATATTAACATTAGTAAATACTACATTTTTCACAGTTCCACCATCTATAGCTCCAAAGAAACCTACATTATTATCACTTGGTCGATTAATGAATAAACCATCAATAGAAAATCCCTGACCATCATATGAACCTGTAAAGTACGTTGACCAATTTCCAATAGGGATCCAACCTGCACCACTATTCCAGTTTTGAGTATCAGAAACATCAATATCATTAGCTTGAATGTAATATTTGTTCCAATTACCCCAATACTGGCCAACCCAATCTAAATTACTAAGACTTTCTATTACGTAAGGGTTACCTTCTGTTCCAGATCCTTGCGGTGTAGTCTGAGCAAAAAGGCTCAGTCCTAAAATTAGAATTAACATCGAGAATACTTTTTTCACAATACCTCCAGGTGTTATATTTTTCACTTTAAACAGTTAATATAACAAATAAAAGCCTGATAGTAAAAAGATTTTTTAAGGGTTATTCTGGATTTTCAAAATAAGAGGTCAAGTTAAAGAATTATTTGATTAATAAAATACTTGCAATATTGTCTTAATTCGTGATAATTTACATGAAATAAAAATTTAATAATACTAGGAGTCGTTGATGCATGTTAGTACTCAAAAAAATATAGAAATTAAATCACCGGCAGCTAAATTTTTCCTTTCTAGAATTTTCCCTCTGATATTTCTAGCTGTTGGTATCGGTCTTTTCTATAAAGGATAGATAGATATGGAGCTTGCAAGGGAAAGTATCACTTGGCCGGATGTTGAAGGTAAGATAACATCTTCGAAAGTAATAAGTGAAACAAGTAGAGATAGCAAAAAAAGAAATTCAACAACATATAGTGCTCATATCGAATATTCTTACATAATAACTGACAAACTTCATACCGGAAATAGAATTTCTTTCGGAGATTACGGTTCAAGTGATAGGGGGCATGCATCAAGTATTGTCAGGACATATCCTGTCGGCAAAAAAGTAAAAGTATATTACAGACCCAAAGATCATGGTACAGCTGTTCTGGAGACCGGTATCAAGGGTGCACATGGGTAATGCCGTTAATCGGAGCTGTCTTTGCTCTTGCAGGGATTATAATGATGTTCGCTCTGCCAAAAGCTATGAATAAAAAAGAAGAAAAGAAAACTGCGCTTGAAGAAATGCAAAACTAGAAACCACCATAAATACTTTATTACGAGGAAATTATGAAATTTAAACTAATCATCATTTTACTAACAGTGATCAACCTATTCTCGATCGAACCAAATTTTATGAAAGATCCTGCAATTTCACCGGATGGAAATACTGTGTGCTTCAGTTATAGTGATGATCTTTGGACTGTTCCTTATGAAGGTGGGGATGCAAAAAGACTAACTTCAGTCATAGGATCTGATAACACACCTGATTATTCACCGAACGGGAAACTTATTGCATTTAATTCGAACAGGGAAGGATATGGTGGGATATTCGTGATGTCATCTGAAGGTGGTCCTGCAAAAAAAGTAATAACCGGTGACTATATTTTGGTTGACTGGTATAAGGATTCTGAGCATTTATTGATGTTGAAAGGGCAAAATTTCGTTGGAAGTAAAATGTATAAAATTAAGATCGATGGAACAGGATTAGTTGACCTTAACGCTATCGGATATCACTTTTCAGACCTGTCAAAAGAAAATGATAAATATGTATTCTGCCATAGAGGAGATCCTTACAGAGAAAAATATACCGGAAGTACAAACGGAAGTCTTCATATTTTTGATACTAAAACAAAGAAATATTCAAATCTTTACGATTCTCCTTACACAGAAAGATATCCTGTATGGTCAAAAACCGGTAAAGGTATCTACTTTGCCCGTTCAGATAGCAATATATTTCAACTATGCAACATTCCTTTAGACGAAATTGGCAAGGAAGAACCAAAGGTTACACAGCTGACAAATTTTAAATCATGGTCTGCAAGGGATATTTCTATAGCTTATGATAATGACAGAATGGTATTTGAGTTCTTTGATAATATATATAAGTTCGATCCTGCTGATAATACTGCAAAGAAGCTTGGGATCAATATTAAAGAGGATATCATTGGGAGTTCTATTGTAATACAGAATGATGTTTCAACCACAGACAGATTCTATGTTTCACCAAAAGGGGACTGGACATTGTTCAAGTATAAGTTCGATCTTTTTGCAGTACCTTTCGAAGGTGGAGAAGTTGTACAAATAACCGACGACGCTAATGGCATAGAAGACTTTGTGATTCTTGATGACAATAAAACAATATATTACTCAGCTTTTATTAAAGGTGAGTTAAAAATGTTTAAAACTTCAATTAAAGACCCTTTAAAGTCAGAAATGATCGAATGGAGTAAAGATAAGATAATTGACTGGATAAGAATAGAAAAAGGAAAAATGTTCGTTTATTTCACTGTGGGAGATAATAGAAGAAGACTTGCAGTTAAAGATCCCAAAAAAGATGAATTTGAAGAGATAGTTGATAAATATGTTCTTGATATCGAGTTGTCACAGGATGGTAATCTTTTGCTGTATACAGAGCTTGTGGGCGGTCTTTACAGTAGAAATCTCTATTTACTTGATCTGAAAGAGAAAAATGAGAAGTTATTGTTTTCATACCATGACTGGTTCTTTGGAATAAAAGTTGATCCTAAAGAAGAATTTCTTTTTTATAACAAGGGAGAGAATGTTTACAGGACAGATCTGAAGAAATTATCCGAGTTTCACTTTGATAAAGATAAGTGGAAGGATATTTTAGAACCTAAGAAGAAAAATGACAAAAAGAAGGATAAGAAAAAAGAGAAGAAAGAACCTTCAAATTATTTTACAGACAATTTAAAAGAGAAAGAAGTTGAACTTTTGACCAAACCGGGAATGAATTACATAGTTAAGCTCACAAAAGATCAGAAAATATACTATATCAATGAATTTAATGATGGAATATTTCTAAGAAAAACTGATTTTCAGGCAAAAGATGATGAACTTGTAATTGAGATCAAAGGTGGAGCAATTGATAATGTAACTTATTCAGATTCTACAGGTACTATCTCTTACTTGCAAAATAACAAGATAAAGACATTTGATTTCAAATCAAAAAAGATCAAGGATACTCCGTTCAACATCAAATATTCCTATGATCAGCAGGATAACTATAAGAAATTATTTGATGAGATCCATACAGCTTTCAGAAGAGGTTTTTATGATCCTAAAATGCATAATGTTGACTGGATAGGTATGGGAAAGAAATTCGGTTCATATTTATCAATGAATCATACTCCTGAAAGTTTCAGTAGCATTATTGATGAAATGATCGGAGATGTTAACGCATCTCATACCGGATACTATCCTGTCAGATCAAATGATGTAAAGTCGATTCCAATAGCACAAACAGGAGCTGAGTTTGACTATTTGAACAGGTTGGAAAAAGGTATCTCAATTTCTAAGGTATATTTTAAGAGTAAACTAGCTTCGGTGCACGGAATTAAAAAAGGAGATATACTTCTGGAAGTGGATGACCAACCGATACTTAGAGACACGGATATAGATCAGCTTTTCGTTAACAAAGTAGCAGACAAGATAAAACTTAAGATCAAATCAGGTGAAAAAGATAAAGTCGTTGAGATTAAGGGTCTTGCCGGTGATTACATGTTGAACTATGAAGACTGGGTTCATGACAGAAGTAAAATGGTTGAAAAACTTTCCGGTGGAAAAGTCGGCTACCTTCATATTCAGGGAATGAACAATCCTTCATACGATAAATTCCTTGATGATCTTTTTGCTGATAATTTCAATAAAGAAGCCTTGATAATTGATGTAAGATATAATGGTGGAGGATATACTCATGATAAGCTTATTGAGGTACTGACCAAGAAACAATATGCTTACAGTAGCAATCGATGGGATAAAGCTGACAAGAAAAAAACTCCTTCAGATATTTGGGATAAACCGAGTACCGTTATAATCAATGAAAATTCGTTCTCTGATGCTGAAATATTTCCAAGTCTTTACAAAGAACTTAAGATCGGTAAAGTTATCGGTATGCCTACCAGTGGTGGTGTTATAGGTACAAGTCCTCATACACTTATGGATGGTTCTACTATGAGAATGCCTTTAGCAGGTTGGTGGAGACTTGACGGTGAGAATATGGAGGGGAATGGGACTCAACCTGATATTGTTGTCGACATTCCTTTTGAAGATAAGTTGAATGATAATGACCTGCAGTTAAAGAGAGCAGTTGAAGAAATGTTGAATGCAATTAAAAAATAAAATTCATAATCAAATCCGTAGGGGACGCAGATCTGCGTCCCTTTTCTATTGGAATTTTAATAAGGGTTCAAGATATTGAACCCGTACGGAATTGATTATTTTTATGTTATTTTATTTGTTTGCCTTTTGCAATGAAAATCAGTTATTTTCTTAGCAATGAAAATTATATCTAAATATATATCAAAAGAACATGCATTTCCGTTCTTCATGTCACTTGGTGTGATCCTTTTTGTATTTATCTTAAATATAGTTATGAAGATGATGATAAAGTTCGTTGGTAAAGGTTTGGACTTTGTTGTCATCTTAGAATTTTTCTATCTGAGCATGGGATGGATATTAGCATTAGCAGTTCCAATGTCAGTTCTTGTGGCAGCTTTGGTTGCTTATGGTAGAATGGCTCAAGACAACGAATGGAGTGTTCTCCAATCCGGAGGAGTATCTATATATCAACTTATGGCACCGGGTTTAATTTTATCGATCTTACTTAGTTTAGGAATGATGTATTTTCACAATAATATTCTGCCTGAGATGAACCATCAGAGTAAGATACTTAAGCGATCGATCACGAGAAAGAAACCTCTAGCAGTTATTGAGCCAGGAATATTTGTAAATGACATACCCGGATTTGTTATCAAAGCAGAGACGGTTGACAATGAGAAGAATGAAATTTATAAAGTGGTGATCCTGGAAACTTCGATGAAGAATAAAGAAAGAAGGACTATCACTGCTGAAAGAGGTAATATTACTTACGATCAAAATATAAAACGATATAAGATTATCCTTTATGATGGGGAAATAGCTAACTTAGACCCAAAGAAGCCTGATGGTTACTTTAGATCAAAGTTCTCGAGAATGGAGCTCCTAAAAGAGGTCAGCGGGATTGATTTTGAGGTAAAGGATAGGGGGCGTTACGGCGACAGAGAAAAAAGTGTTGATAGTCTCAGAGCAAAAATTACTAGATTAAAGAAAAAAAGAGCTTCAAAAATTGCTATTTCTCAGGTTGAGGTAGAGTATTATAAAAAATACGCATTGTCTTTTGCCTGTATAATAATGTTTCTAGTCGGTGCACCTTTGGGATTGATGTCCGGTAGAGGTGGAATGGGAGCATCAGCTTCGATGAGTATTCTGATATTTACGATCTACTGGTTTTTCCTTATCTCAGGTGAAGACCTTGCTGACAGGGGAAAGCTTGATCCTATGTGGGCAATGTGGAATGCAAATATAATCATCGGGATCTTAGCATTGTTCATGATACGACTCGCTTCAAAGGGAACAAAAATGCAATTCACGTTTATAACAAATTCAATCGTGTGGGTAAAGAGGAAGTTCTCACGGAGACACAAAGGCACGGAGTAAAACGTAAAAACACATCGTCACCCTGAATTTATTTCAGGGTCTAATAACGATTTAAAAGATAGATACTGAAACAAGTTCAGCATGACAAAATCAATCACGAGGATGACGGTAAGGGTTAAACTACTTGAACCGACAACGAGACAATAAATGATAAGAAAACTTGATACATATGTTTTAAAAAAATTCTTCATAACATTGTTGTTTGCATTGGCTACAATGATAATGATCTATGTTGTGATTGATCTTTTCGATCATTTGAATAAATTCCTCGATGCAAAAATGCCATTGATGGGCTACATTGTCTTATACACATTGAAGATCCCTGAGATCATTTCGCAGATATTTCCTATTGTAAGTTTCATGTCATTACTCTTCACTCTCGGTAATCTTTCAAAGTATCAGGAAACTGTTGCAATGATGTCATCAGGTATCAGTCTAACAAGGATAGCAATACCTTTTATTATTGCGGGAATATTTCTCTCAGCTTTTCATTTTTATTTTTCAGAGATAGTTTTACCGATTGCTTCACGTAAGTACTACGAGGCACAGAAACACTATCTGAAAAAGGGTCGTAAGTTCACTAGGAAATCAAACGAATATATCTACCAAGAGAAAAATAGTATTGTTTATATAAGTCATTACGATAATAGGAAAAAAATTGCTCAGGATGTCTCAATTCAGGGTATTAGTCATGGGAAAATAACTTTTAGACTGGATGCTGTATCAATGGTATATAAGAATGAAAAATGGTTGTTAGACAATGTTACCCAGAGAAGATTTTTCCCGGATTCTACATCGTACAGGCACTTGGATTCTTTATATATGCATCTTGACTTTAAACCTACTGACATTAAAGAGATCGAGTTAAAACCTGTTGAAATGGGTTGGTTTGAACTGGATGAATATATTTCATCGAAGAGGAAGTTAGGCATTGATATGACTAAGTGGGAAGTTGAGAAAATGTCGAAAGTTTCTTACAGTTTGATCACTTTGATACTGATATTACTGGCAATACCACTGAGTACCGGGAGAGTGCGTAGTTCTGCTTCAGTGAATTTTGGTATCTCTGTTGGAATTTCATTTATTTATTATCTTCTTATAATTATGTTCAAGAACTGGGGTGCTGTAGGCACACTTGATGTTGTTGTGGCAGCTTGGACACCTAATTTTATCTTTGGTTCGATCGGTATATTATTATTGAAATTTACAAAATAGGTATATGAAAACGATAATAGTTAAAATATCTAATAAATTTGCACCTGAGAAAGAGTATGTATTCAATTTTATTTTCAAAGATGTTCTCGGTGTAAATATATCTTTGGTAAAAGAAGAGAGAGATGCCCATTTAGGCAGTGATGCCCATTTAGGCAGAGATGCCCATTTAGGCAGTGATGCCCATTTGATAGAACTTCCTAATGGTAAGTCAATTAAACTCCTGGATGATTTTTTCAAGCATGCTTCAGATGATTATATCAAGCCTGAGAATATCCCTGAAGATGTAAAAATACTTGCCTTTGCAGAGGTGTCAGGACTACCGGTCATTTTTGGTAGTGGTCAGATATTTATCAATGATAATGATATTAAGTGCGGATTTGATATTATCGGATCTATCTTTTTTATGCTGAGTAGGTGGGAAGAGATTGCTATTACTGAGAAAGATGAACATGGAAGATTTCCCGGTGAATTAAGCCTGGCGGTGAAAAATAATTTTATAGACAGACCAATTGTTAATGAATATATACTTCTGCTGAGATCGTTCATTGAGGAACTTGATCCTTCGATAGTTATGAAAGAAAATGAAGGAAATATTACTTTAACTTCTGATATTGATGACTTTAGAAAATACTCAAACTTTAATATTTTCAAGAAACTGGCCGGTGATCTTGTTAAGAGACGTTCCCCGAAGATGTTTTATCAGAATTTTAGAGAATTCTGTATGAAACTCCTGCTTAAAACCCCAGATCCTTATGATACTTTTGAAGAGCTGTTTGACCTTGCTGAGTTGACTACTAAGAAACCGATTTTCTTTATACCTACTGCTGCTAAAAGTCAATTTGATTCAGGTTGGTTCTCAGGTAGTAAGGATTTTACCAATACTGCTAAATTCATAAAAGATACCGGCGGAGAGATAGGCCTTCATTACGGGTACGATTCTATGGGTTCAGTGGAAAAGATAAAAGAAGAGAAAGAACTTCTTGAGAAGATATTAAATATTGAAGTTGATTCTGTCAGAGCACATTTTTTAAGATTTGATGTTGAGAGTTCTTTTGATGATCTTCAAGCTGCAGGTATTAAGCAAGATCATTCTCTGGGTTACTCTAAGTTTGCAGGTTTCAGATGCGGTACGAGTTATCCATTTAAAGCATGGGATTTTAAGAACAGAAAGCCTTATGATGTTGTAGTTCATCCTTTGATCGTAATGGATGCTACTTTGAATTCTCATCAACAGATGAGTAGGAATGAGATCGCCGGAGTTGTAAAGAAGTACAGGAACCTTGTAAGAAACTTTGGTGGGAATTTGATACTGCTTTTACATAATTCATCACCGAGATTCGTATTTGATGCGTTTAAGAAAGCTCTTAGCGGACAGCAAGAGGAAACTTCAAAGTAAATTCTGTTCCTTCCCTTGGAGTACTTTTAACGCCTATAGAACCTTTATTCATATCCATAAATTCTTTTACCAATATCAATCCCAGACCAGTACCTTTTTCGTCATCCGTACCAGGCGTAGTTACACTTTCTGATATCGTGAATAAATTTGATATCCTAGATCTTTCAATACCTACACCGTTGTCTTTTACCTTTAATTGTATCATTCCGGCGTACTTTCTTAAAGAGATCTTGATAGTACCTTCATGATGGGTGAATTTGATAGCATTGGCGATTATGTTCCTACAGACAGTATCAGTCATATTCCTGTCGGCATAAATAATATATTTTTTAGATATGTTTTCTTCTGTTGAGATCTCTTTTTTGCTTAAATTATGTTCGAAAAACTCAAGATTGTTCTTTATTAACCGCGATATATCAATTCTTTCAGGCTTGAATTCTATTTCTCCGGATTGAGTTTTTACCCATGCGAACAGATTATTTATAAATTCAAGAATTTTTTCCGAAGATCGATATATATTTCTGATATTACTCCGTTTCTTTTTTTCGGTTAGGTTATCATAGAAATTATTAAGTAACTCAGAAGTTGATTTTATTGCAGTGAAAGGATTCAAAAGGTCATGGTGGATTATTTTGAAGAATTTATCCTTTGAAGCATTTATTCTGGAAAGCTCTTCTGTCTTTATTCTGTAAAATTCTGTTTCTTTTGCCTTCTGTTCTGATTCGTACTTGATCTGCAGATCGAAAATCCTGTTCTGTGATTCATCCTTGAACACTTTTTCTTCGAATTCTATGAATTTTTGAAGGTAATTATATGCTTTTTCAAATTCTTTGTTTTTTTTATAAGCTTTATGTATGACATTGTAAAAATGTAAAATATGTATATTAGAATGAAGTTCCTGTGAAAGTTCCTTTCCTTCTAATGCCTTTTCCAGAGCCTTGTCAGTATTACCCATTTCAAGATAAATACTAGCTAAATTGGTCAGTGCTGTTGCAATATATTTTTTGTATTCATTTTTTTTACTTAATGAGTATGATTTTTTGTAAAACTCAAGAGCTTTTTCAGTATTTCCTATATTATGCAATGCCAAACCTATGTTTACCAAAGCTCTGCATTCTGCATGAGTATTTTTCGTCTTTTTATCAATTTTGAGTGATTTCTTGAAGTAATCCAGAGCTTTGTCCGATTCGTTAAGCATGTTGTATGCTAGTCCGATGTTCGAATAAGAAGTGGAGATACCCATTTGGTTGTTGGTCTTTATCTTGAGATCCAGCGCTTTTTTATAATACTCCAATGCCTTGTTATAATCCTTTAATGTGAAGAATATTATACCTATATTATTAAGTGAAAGAGCAATTTTTATATCATCTTTCATTTCATTTGCAACTGCCATTGACTCAATGTAATATTTCTGAGCTTTTTCATAGTCTGATATATTAAAACAGGCACCACCGAGAATGTTAAGAGCACTGAATCTGCCAGCCTGATAATTTATCTTTTCTGATCTTTTTAGCAGTGCCGAAGCTTTTTCTGTTATTTTTTGAAAGTTCTTACCGTTAAAATTGTAATGTACTTCTTCTTTTAGTTTTCCTAATGCTGTGCTTATTTTGCTTCTTTTTGCTTCCATTGTGTTACAGCCTTATTTTTTTATTGCGGGCAATATAATGATTCAATAAGGTGAAAACAAGGTTGTTGTAAGGTATTTTTTTTTAAAAAATGCGTATAAAATCTGTAATCCAGGGTGTGTTACGAAAAGGCGTGGAAGCCTTACCCTACGAACTATCCACTTTAATTTTCATCTTTCAATATCATTAAAATTCACTTAATTTCTATACAGAAGAAATTCAACCTTCAAAAACGGGGAATAATGTGAAAATGTTACAAAGAAGATCCAAACTTAAAATATTACTTATAATTACGGTCATTCTGATCATTACATCAACATTTTTAACATGCTGTTCATCTAGCAGGTTTATTGATTCAGAGAAAAATTATAAAAGCGACCATTTTGACGGTGAAAAGTTTTTTAATCAGGAGAAAAGAGAACACAGTGAAAATGATCAAACCAGAAAAAAAAGAAGTTCCTGGAAAATGTTTGGGTATTGGACTAGTGGTTGGCTTTTCGGTTTTGACGACTGGCCTGAATGGCCATATTTTACGGAAGACTCACTATCTTTAAAAATTCAGAATAATAATCCTAAGCCAGTCGAAAATGCAGGCAGTGGAGAAATAATTATAACTCCCGTAGGTCATTCAACATTTTTGATCCAGCTGTCCAATATTAATATTCTTATAGATCCTCAATGGTCCGACAGAGCCAGTCCAGTATCGTTTAAAGGACCGGTTAGACACCATTTGCCTGGTATCAATTTTGATGATCTGCCTAAAATAGATGTTGTTCTTGTCAGTCATAACCATTATGATCATTTGGATATGTCTACGCTGGAAGATCTGACCGATAGAGGTTCTGAACTTGCTGTTACAGGTTTAGGTAATGCTGAAATGATCATGGATACAGGTTTTAAAATAGTTCATGAATTTGACTGGTGGGAAAAAATTAAAATTTCTGATGAGGTTGATATTTATGTCGTACCGTCTCAGCATTTTTCATCACGATCTTTGTGGGATAGGAATGAAACTTTATGGTGCGGGTTTGTGATCTCTTATAACGGGGAATATATTTATTTTTCAGGAGATACCGGCTACGGTAAATATTTTAAGCAAATTAAGGATAAATTCTCTCCGATCAGAGCTGCAATTTTACCGATTTCACCTTACAGGAATAACGATGATACTTTTAGAACGGGTAGTATTCATATGAACCCGTTTGAGATCACTGCTGCTCATTTGGATCTGGATCCGGAATTTAGTATTGCCTGTCATTATAATGTTTTCCAGCTTGGACCATTAAGTTACGGTCAGGCTGCCTCTGATCTTCAGAAGAAGTTACTTAAAAGAGATATTCCTAAAGATAAGTTCTTATTTCCGGAACTTGGAGTTCCTATTATTTTAAAGAAGAATAACTTCTAATCTTGTCATTGCGAACACAATGTGTGTGGCAATCTAAAACTATGTACACTCAATGATTACTATGTACACTCAATAATTACGTAAGGAACGCAGATCTGCGTTCCCAACGGTTGTTTTAATTTCGATTATTTTAGGACTTTGATTTCTTTCTTTACTTCAGATTTTGGATTTGTAGCAATTACATGATAGAACTTTTTGTTACTCATCTGAGGTGTTCTCCAGCTTGGATCAGGCAAAAGTATTCCATTAGTATCAAGAGTATAAACCCCATAAGGATTATCAGACTGATACACACTATACGAAAGAGCTCCCGGAACAGCTGTCCATCTCAATACTATCTCTGGCCCCTCTTCAGTAATTGTTACATCATTAGGAGCGGCGGGAACAGTAGCATATATTTTTACACACGGATCTACAGGATACGGAGTATCACTTCCCAATCTAAACCAACTACCTGGTGAGCTTAACCCATCTCTACTAATCCAGAAAACATTCGATTGAATTGTTGCATGGGCATAAGTACTGACATATTGTTCTACCGGTATAGGATAATTGTAAGTCGGAGTATTATAGTAAACCTTAACAAAAAACTCGGATCCTGCATAAACACTTATCGGAGTGTCCAAATCAAGAGTAACATAACCTCCTTCATCTACAACATGACTTTGAGTACTAGTAATCAAATTATCATACATATCTACTCCATCAAAAAATCCATAAACTTCAAATTTGATAGTTGTGCCAGCTTCGTAGGCATAAGTTCCGAGTTTTGATAAAGTATAGCTAGTTACAGGTGTGAACCTAACCATTGCATATGAAGTATTTGTATCCCCAAAACCAAAATAAGCAGTTTCACCAAAGTAATCGTAATTCTGGATAACTATTGTATTCTCATAATTGATTTTGTTTGGCCAAAAACATACTTTTGTGTTTACCTGAGTATCATTGTATGATAAATAAAAATACCCACTTTCACCCCAAGTGCTACCCCAACTATTCTTTATGATCCATGCTCCTGTACCACCTGCAGTAACTTTTGTATCATCCCACCCGGCAAGAGTAATTGCGTGGTTTAAAGAATTTGTACCGTTGTAATAATATGTCTTGTTCGTGGAATTATAGCTTGGGTCTTCCCAATACATAGTGGTGTAAATTGCGCCATGATCGTATATTGCCATGTTCCATTTTCTTGTTGTTCGATGTACTTAATAAACTCCGGATTTAGCGGAGCTATTGATGGTTCAAGACCAAAAAGAACAGCTACCTGTACCATGATAGTAAAGATTATCCATGCATTGTTGAATTTTTTCATAACAATCCTCCAAATAATATTTATGTGCCGTATCTTCGCAGTATAACATGTTTTTACTTCAAAATCAATGTCAAAATAAAATATAAACGTAAACGACAATGTTAAAACAGGGCGTATGGCAATACGCCCCTACATTGTCGTAATTTTTATCATTGATTAATCTCTTATTAATTAAGATATTATAAGGGTAATATTATAGAGGGTAAACTAAATGAACACTCAGGACTTAATTGATTTTATAAGCAACGCAGAAAAAAAGACACCTGTAGAAGTTTTTATCAAAGGTGATCTTAGCAGTATAGACTTTTCTAAAGTTAAATATTTTGGCAATAATAAATTTGGTACTATCGTAGGTGAATGGCTTGATGTTGAGTCTATACTAAAAAATAATAGGATAACAGATTCCCACATAAAGAATGACAGAAGAAACTCTGCTGTTCCGATGATAGATATGAAGAATATCAATTCAAGGATAGAACCGGGTGTATTCATCAGAGAGACTGCTGAGATCGGTAACAATTGTATTATTATGATGGGATCAGTTATAAATGTAGGTGCTGTTATAGGTGATGAAACTATGATCGACTTAAATGTAGTTGTCGGCGGAAGAGCATTGATCGGAAAGAAGTGCCATATCGGTGCAGGATCAGTGATCGCCGGAGTAATTGAACCTCCATCAGCTCAGCCCGTTATTATCGAAGATGGCGTTGTTGTAGGGGCTAATGCGGTTATCCTTGAAGGAGTAAGAATAGGGAAGAATGCTGTGGTTGCCGCAGGAGCAGTTGTTACAGAGGATGTTCCTGAGGGTATGGTTGTAGCGGGAACACCTGCAAAGGTCATAAAGAAAAGAGATGAAAAAACGAATTCGAAGACAGCGTTAGTGGATTCGTTGCGAAAGCTGTAGCTTTCGGAGTGGACAGTGATCAGTGGTCAGTTCGCTAGCCTATACCAACGGGATATAACTTAATTAACCGCAGGTTTCAACCTGCGGAGAAAAGGAAAAACAATGAAGAGAACGATACTAATAATACTCATAACTCTAACATACCTTGCAGCATTTGTAAAAACTCATGAATATGCAGAAGTAAAGATATCCGGTCTTGAAGATATAAAATTCCTGCAGGACAACAAAATAGACATTGACCGTACAAGTTTCAATACCAAAGGTCTAGCTGAAGCAATCAAAGTCTATGTAACAGAAGAAGAATTTTCTATGCTGACTGAAGCTGGATACTCTGTAAGCTGGCAACCTCTGGTCATTCCTAAGGATGCAACCCAATACTATGATAATCAATCCATTGGAGATTCAATGCTGGCTTGGCAGAATAGATTTCCTGATATATGTCGTAGAATACAGATAGGAACGACTGTACAGGGAAGAGAATTATGGGTACTTAAGATCACGGACAGCCTTGACATAGAAGAAGCAGAACCCGAAGTAAAGTTCGTTTCTACGATGCACGGTGATGAAGTTATCGGAATGGAAATGGAAATGTACATGATCGATGATATTCTTCAAGGATATTACGCTAATAATGACACCATGCAATTCATAGTGAACAATACTGAACTTTATTTTCTACCACTAATGAATCCTGACGGAAATGAATTGAATCAAAGGTATAATGGCAGTGGGATAGACCTTAACAGAAATTTCCCTGAAGGAACGTACTACGAAGCTGATAGCGTGAACCCTACAACATTACCGGAAAATGACACGATGATAAATTGGACAAAAGCTCATAATTTTATATTGTCGACAAATTTTCACGGTGGAGCTGAAGTTGCAAACTATGTCTTTGACAAAGACTTTGGTGTATCAAACGGTGCATATGCTGCCGCTCCAGACGATACACATGCTTATTGGTTAGCTTATGGTTATGCAAGTAGAAATTCTAGACTTTTCAGTAGCTCATCTTTTACCGATGGTGTGGTAAACGGATGTGACTGGTATTCTATTGATGGAGGAATGCAGGACTGGAATTACAGATATCATAATGATATGGATATGACTTTGGAAATTGGTACAAAATGGCCTGCTTTTAGTACAATACCGTCATACTGGCAGGAGAACAGAGATGCAATGTTCTGGTATCTTTCAGCAGCACATAAAGGTATCTATGGTGTAGTAACAGATTCTGTATCAGGTGTACCAGTTGATGCAACAATTCAAATAGTTGGAATAGATAAAGATTATTATACAGATCCTGATTGTGGTGATTACTACAGAATTCTGGTACCTGGAACTTACTCGATGACTGTATCCTGTCCTGGATTTTTCCCTCAGACCATAGAAAATATTGTTGTGACTGATGATACAGGAGTTTTCAAAGAGGCAACTGAAGTTAATGTTCAATTGGTTAAAGATACTGGGATAGACAATGGACAATGGACGATGGACAATTTACAATTAATTCAAAATTATCCCAATCCGTTCAACCCAACTACAACGATAACTTTTATTAATGACAGAACTCAATTCATAAGCCTAAATATTTATGATCAGGCAGGAAAACTAGTCGAAAAAGTTGTTGACAGTAAATTCACAGCCGGACGACATTCATTTGAATTTAATGCAGAAAGATTATCAAGTGGTATTTATTACAATGTGCTTAGAACTGAGGAAGGAATTGTAAGATCAAATAAAATGGTTTTCATAAAATAAATTACCGGTAGGGGAAGGCTTCCACGCCTTCCCACTTAGGGTATTACATAAAGAAGGGGAAGGAATAATGAACAAAAAAGAAATGTTAAAGATCGCTAAAGATCTGAATAATTTTATCGACAGATCACCAACAAGTTCACATTGCGTGATCGAATCAGAGGAGATCCTGAAGAAAGCCGGATACAAAAAGATAGATGAAGCTAAAAAGTGGAATCTTAAAGCCGGTGATAAATTCTATATAATAAGACATGAAACTTCATTGGTAGCAGGAGTAATAGGGAATAAGAAACCTAATATCTCAGGTTTTAGAATGATAGGTTCTCATACAGATTCTCCTGCAATAAAACTGAAGCCTAATTCTCTTTATACAAAAGGTGGTTGTGTTCAACTTGCTACAGAGATTTACGGTGGACCTATTTTTGCAAGCTGGATGGATAAAGATCTTTCTCTTGCAGGTAGAGTAATAGTGAAAAAAGGTAAGAGCTATGAGGTCAAATTAGTTGATCTTGATAAGCTTATTTTCAATATACCTCAACTTGCGATTCACTATAATTCAGATGTAAATAAAGCTTACAATATCAATCCTCAGGAACATTTAGTACCAGTAATTGGTCTCAGTGAAGAAAAACTGACAGATGAATGGCTGAAAGATCAAATTGCCAGCAAGTTAAAAGTCAAAAGTTCAGAGATCATAAATTATGATATGGAGATATATCCTGTACAAAAGGGTGTTATCTCAGGTTTTAACAGTGATTTTATTGTTAACAGGAATATTGATAATAAATCAATGGTCCATGCTTCGATCAAGGCTATACTTGACACTAAACCTTCGGATAGTACTCAGATCATAGCTCTTTATGATAATGAAGAAGTTGGTTCTTCTACTACAAATGGTGGTAATTCTACTTTGACCGCTGATATCCTTGAAAGACTTTCTGGTTCAAGAGAAGATTATTTTAGGGCAATAGCAGTATCTTACTATATGAGTGCTGACGGTGCTCACGCTTTCCATCCTAACTATGGTGGAAAATTCGATGCAAATAATACTGTTTATCTAAATAAAGGTCCAGTTATCAAGGTAAATGCAAATACAAGATATGCTACTACTGCAGAATCATCTTCAGTTTTTGAGATGGTCTGTAAAAAGAAGAAAATACCTTACCAAAAATTTGTAAATAGGTCTGATGTAAGAGGTGGAGGTACTATCGGTTCTATGATAGCAACTAATATTGGCGTCAGGACTGTTGATGTTGGTACCGCATTGTGGGCTATGCATTCAACTCGTGAGACATGCGGTGTTGAAGATCACGCGAATATGATCCAAGCAATGAATGGATTTTTAGAATATTAAAAATCCATAATCAATTTCGTAGGGGCGTAATTTATTACGCCCTTATTATTTTATTTATGTTATCGAATTGAATTTGTTTTAAATATCACAAAAAAGGGCGTTATAAATAACGCCCCTACGGTGATTTAAAATACGTTTTTCATACGTTTCATTGCTTCTTCGATTGTTGATCTTGGGCAGGCAAAATTGATTCGCATAAAACCTTCTCCACCCGGACCAAAGGTAGAGCCGTCATTCAGGCCGATCTCTGCTTCTTTTACCATTTTATCTACAAGTTCTTTCTGAGTAAGTCCATATTCTGAAAAGTCCAACCAGGCAAGATAGGTTGACTGTGGTCTCTGCATTTTAATTTTTGGCAGATGTTCTTTGAAAAAATTATCCATGTAATCAATGTTGTCTTCAAGTATTTCAAGTAGTTCATCAAGCCATGGTCCACCATGCCTGTAAGCAGCTTCACCAGCTGTGTATCCCATAAGATTACTTCCATGAATGCCAATTGTAGCCAAATAAGCTCTGAAGTTCTCTCTAAGAGTTTCATTAGGAATGATCAATGCTGAGAAAGCGAGTCCAGCAAGATTGAAAGTTTTACTCGGAGCTACGCAAGTGATAGTATTCTGTTGAATTTTTTCAGATAGGGAAGATGCACAGATATGTTTATACCCTTTGAAAATGATATCCTGATGTATTTCATCGGAGATAAAGAGAACATTGTTGTCGGCACAGAGTTCACCCATTTTACTAAGTTCTTCAGCAGAGAAAACTTTTCCAACTGGGTTATGTGGACTTGAAATTATCATCATTTTAGTGTTCGGGTCAGATAATTGTTCTTCAAGTTGATCAAAATTGATCTCATATCCTTGATCAGTATAAATTAGCTGATTATTTACAAGTTTACGTTCATTGAGATTTATGGCATTCATAAAAGGATAATAGACGGGAGTTTGAATAACTATGCCATCACCTTTATCAGTAAAACAGTTTATAAAAAAATTAACTCCGGGTACGATTCCAGGACTAAACATGATCCAATCTTTTTCAATCTTCCAATTATGCCTGTTCTTTTCCCAGCTAACAATAGATTCTCTTAGCCCATCTGAAGCGAAAGTATATCCATAAGCAGCATGATCTATCCTATCTTTCAAGGCATCAGTAACTTCCTGTGGTATTTCAAGATCCATATCTGCCACCCACATAGAAAGAATATCTTTTTTGCCGTATAACATTTCGTTCAAGTCCCATTTTACGCAGTTTGTATTTCGTCTGTCTATGCTTCTTATATATTTGTATTTCATTTTATGAGTCCCCAGTTATATTATAATTGAATATGGATAATACATTTTTTCATTACTAACATCATCAAACTTTTTTATCTCAAATTTAAATGATTCAAAAATTGTAAAATCACTTAAAATGTCATTCTTTTTTAAAAATTTAAAGATATTCTCCTGTTCAGCTCCTTTAAAGAATAATTTATTATTATCATAAGCTTCAACAATGAAATTTTCATCAGGCAAATCATCAATTGCCAGAAAAACATCAAAA
>JAQICF010000131.1 GCA_027858795.1 Candidatus Delongbacteria bacterium
GTACCAAGATCTCTGAGCTTCTTTGGGCTTAGCTCACCGAACTTATTCAAACAAACAGCTATGAAAATCGCATTTTCTCTGTAAGCTGTAATAATTTTCTTTCTCGTAGTACCACCAATGTTATAACTACCTGATCTGTTATCGATCTCCCGAATGATAGACATTCTCTTCTTCGTGCTTTTTCTGAATTCTCTATCAGTAGGGTGGAAGAGGATATCAATTCTGGCTTTAGTCTTTAGAAAGGAAACGAGTATCAGACCGATCTCTAAGCGTTTAAGCAAATGACACATACCTTTCCAGTTCCTTGTCTGTGATCGTTTCGTAGGTTTTACAATAGCAATGTAAACCGAATCAGCGAATTTCTGTCTTTGGACTGCCTGTATAAGAAGTGTAGCATTGAATGATTTCTTAAGTTCTATTGCAATTATTTCATCATCTTTCTGTGCAATGATATCAGTATGCTGAACTTCACTGTTGACAGTGTATCCATTATCGACTAAGTAATGGTGTATCGGGTAGTATAAATCTGTTTCTTGCATTATCTAGCATCTCATGATAGAATTTTATAAGTTTAATCTTTCGTAAAATAATTTAAGATCTTAGTATTTATTTCAATTTTCATATTTAACTTAAGATTATCAAGATTCTTCTTTATTCGTATGTTTTTATAGAACATCATTTCCCAGGTTGATATAGCCCTAGCTTTCTTTGATAAGGAAACAATCTTTTCAGTTAAAGTAATATTAATGTCTTCCTCTAATGCATTCATAGCTTTTTGGAAATGATCAGTTTTTATATCAAGAAATTTCGTAAGGCAGCATCTTCCAACTTTTACGACTGTTCCATTTTTCTTATTTACGATTTCACAAATTTTCTTAATAGGGAAGTGCCCGCAAAGGCATTTTTGAGGTTCATTAGAGATTGAGATCTCAAATATCTCCCATTCTTTTTTTGCAGATTCCCAATCCGTGGAAGTGCTACAATTTATTATTTTGGATATTAATATTTCTTCGTTACTCATCGCCACCTGACTTCGCCTTTTACACCTTCTTTATGTTCAACAATTACAAGGCTGTCAGTGATCGTGCATTTATAATCTTCGGGAAGTTCAATAAAAGTATTTTCATCATAAATTACTTTATATCCGTAAATATATACATTATTTATAAATCCAAGTGATCCTGTTTGCATATAATAACTTCTTGAATATTCCGCTATCATTGAAGCTGTATTCTGAGCAACTATTTTAACCGGTAGGGAAGGAGTCGGTGTAAGAAGATTAAGAACTATTAGAAATGTTGCAAGACCGGAAACGAATTTTCCAATTGAAAATAGAACGATTTTCTTTTTTGAGATCATTTCCTCAGAAACTGATGGGCGTTCTTTAAAGTCTTCTTCATTATATTCGTACAAATTTTGTATTTCCTATCATTTATCTTTATTATAAATCGTTTTAGGTCGGACATAGGAGCCCGACCCTACGGTTTCTTTGCGTTATTTTCTTCAATCTTTTGATTTTCTTCTATTATCTCCATCTTACTTCACCTTTGGAGCCATCTTTGTGTGTTACGACAACAGAGCTGTCAAGGATGGTGCAATTATAACCTATTGGGGTTTTAAACTGATTATCTTTGTCAAATATGATCTTTTCACCTTCGAATCCGTATTTCTTACCTATGAAATCTATTGAATTTGTTTTCTTGTAATATGTATCTGCTGCTTGTGCAACAGTTGCTGCGAAATTTAAAGCTACTTTTTCCTTAGAAGCTTTTATGTAATTATCTCCCATAGCAGGAGGAATGAACATTAAAGCAATAAATCCTAAAGCAAATAATGCTGCAATAGTCCATTTTATTCTGCTTAAATATTTTTTCTTTTGAAAACGTGTCACTTTATTTTCCGTTTATATATCCCTTCCGGTCGGACACGTGGGTCCAACCCTACGGTTTTGATTTTAACTCATACCTTATACTTTATACCTCATACCTGTAAAAAAGTCAGTCGACTTTTTTACGAGTAATCGAGGAATTTGATCTTATCTTCAAACCTCTTATTCATGTAATCTCTGAGATCTGGATAATTCTTTAGAATATTATCTTCAGCGATAAGTTTGAATGCGCTTTTTCTGGCTAAAACCATCAGCTTTGCATCATAGAGTAAACTTGCAAGCTTTAGTTCTGGCATTCCACTTTGCTTTTCCCCAAGGAATTCTCCAGGTCCTCTCAGCTTAAAATCTTCCTCAGATATCTTAAATCCATCAGTTGTGGAAACCATTACTTTTACTCTTTCAGTAGTATCCTCAGGTACTTTATTACCAACATGTAGTATGCAATACGATTGAGCAGAGCCACGACCGACACGACCTCTAAGCTGATGCAACTGAGACAACCCGAATCTTTCACAATGCATGATAAGCATAACTGTGGCATTTGGAACATCAACACCAACTTCAACAACAGTAGTAGAAACTAAGATATCAATTTTCTTATCTTTGAATGCTTGCATAACTCCGTCTTTCTCATCATTCTTCATTTTACCGTGTAGCATAGCAACTTTTCTTTTCGGGAATTCTTCAGTTGATAAATATGTAAATCCTTCCTCAGCAGCCTGTATATCAAGTTTTTTACTTTTCTCTATCAAAGGATAAACTATATATGCCTGATGACCTTTAGCTACTTCATCATCAATGAATTTATAAATTTTCAGCAGGTCATTCTCTGTTCTCTTAGCTGTCTTGATCGGTTTTCTTCCTTTAGGAAGTGTATCTATGATAGAAATGTCGAGATCACCATAAAGAGATAAGGAAAGAGTTCTAGGGATCGGTGTCGCTGTCATAACGAGTAGATTTGGAGCTTCTTTGGCTTTTTCCATAAAAGCACCCCTTTGCATTACTCCAAAGCGATGCTGCTCGTCTATGACCACTAATCCGAGTTTGTGGAATTTTACATCTTTCTGAATTAAAGCATGAGTACCAATTATGATGTTACTAGTACCTGAAGCTATGTTAGAGATAATTTCTTCCTTCTGCTTCTTTTTCGTTTTTCCCTGCAATAGAGAAATATGCAGTCCGAGTTCTTCACAGAATTTATGAAAACCGAGATAGTGTTGTTCAGCAAGGATCTCAGTAGGTGCCATAATCGCAGCTTGATAACCATTATCTATCATCATCAGCATTGATAATAAAGCTACAACAGTCTTACCTGAACCAACATCACCCTGTAGCATTCTGTTCATCAGCTTATCACTTTTCAGGTCTTCATAGATCTCTCTGATAACTTTTTTTTGAGCTTCAGTAAGTTCGAAAGGCAATTTCTTGTAAACAGCTTTCAGAAGTTTGCCACTGCTCTTAATTTTATTCTTCTTAGGTATAAGCTTCACATTGGCTCTTCTTTTTGCCATGATCAGCTGAAGATGGAATAATTCATCGAATTTTAGTCTTTTCAGCGCGATATTCTTTGAGACATCATCCTCAGGGAAATGTATTAAATTTATAGCTGTTTTAAGGTCGGGCAGGTTATGTTCTTTCAGGATATTCTGCGGAGTCAAATCCTCGATAAACTCTGAGAACTGATCCAATGCGTTCTTTATTATTTTACGGAAAGCTCTGCTGTCAAAACTATTCTTAGAAAGTTCGCCTGTAAGAGGGTAGAGGGGAATTATTCTTCCCTGATTAAGTGTAGTTGCACCTTTTTCATTGTCGATCATTTCTAAAACAGGATGATCAATAGCCCAACCACCGAAAAATTTAGGAACACCTGAGATTATATATTCTTCACCGGGGATAAGTTTATTAGCGATCCATTCTCCACCTCTGAACCAGTTACAGTTCAGTATGCCTGTATCATCTGAAAATGAAGCTTTTAATCTTGTCTGTCTGTTCCTTCCAGGTATTTTCATGGATTCAAAACAGGTGGCTATCAAAGTTACTTCACCCATATCAGGTTTTATATCTCCGATCTTCTGAATAGTCTGCCTGTCAAGATGTCTTCTGGGATAATAGTGTAAAAGATCAGCAACAGAATAAATACCGACAGTGTTCAAAACTTGCTCTCGTTTAGGACCGATGTTACGAACTTCAGATATGGAGACTTTGTTTAGGTTCATTAATTAAGTTTTTTATTCTTTTCTATTTTATTCTTTATTTCTTCAATCTCTTTTATGTCTGCCTGATTAGCTTCATATATTTTTCTTTTACTATCAAACAGTTGGTAAATTTCTTTAACTTTTTTTTCCATCTGTGCATTGCTTATTGTACCAGTATCTTTGATGATTATTCTATCATTAGAATCTAATATTCTATCTACATTTTCTCGCCAAAAATTCATTGTTATATCAATTCTATTTTTTACTCTTAATTCAGCTGTTTCTAAAAAGATCACAACTAGTCTATTAAGCGTATCAATTTCATCTTCATTAAGATAATTTTTTGCTGTAAATATATCTTGTTTGCGAACAATAGAGCCTTTCCAAGATGTTAAAGCCATATTTTTCTTATCTTCATTTGCTCTTGAAACAATAATTTCGGCTGCGGTTTTATTTGTCACCGCATAAAGTAATTTGTTTTGTGTTTCTGCAAAAAACATTTGAGTTGCTTTATCTGTTTTATCATAATCACTGCTAAGTGCAAAGAGTTCTCGTACTTTTTGATAAAAGCGTTTTTCGGAAGAACGAATATCTCGTATTCGTTCCAATAGTTCATCAAAGTAGTCAGGTCTACCATCAGGATTCTTTAAACGCTCATCATCCATAACAAAGCCTTTAATCATATACTCTTTCAAGTTACGATTTGCCCATATTCTGAATTGTGTGCCTCGTTTACTTCGTACTCTAAAACCGATTGCTAAAATCATTTCTAAAGAGTAGAAAGCGACATTATACTCTTTGCCATCAGAAGCAGTAGTAAAGTAATTCTTTACAACTGAATCTTCTTCTAACTCCTTATCATTTAACACACTAGCAATATGTTGACCTATATTTTGTTTAGAGGTGGCAAAAAGTTCTGCAAGTTGATTTTGATTCATCCACACCATGCCATCTTTTGCATAAAGAGATACAGAGGCCTTGCCATCAGCAGTATTATATATAATTATGTTCTGTTGTTCTTTCATTTATTTTCTCTTTTTTTATTACATGAAATGTCTGTAAAACATAAGCTCAATTTATTAAAATTTTATAAAAATTACAATCAAATTATTTGACCAACTTATTTCTAATATTACCGATCGGTATTATACCATTTGGTATAATCAAGATTATTCGTTGGGTTTTCGGATTTGTTGTAGGGGGTCGCCCAGCGGTCGACCCCGTTGTTATGTTGCACCGGTTATGCCGGACAAGGGGATCTGATCCCCTTGTTGCAACAGAGACGTGATAAATCACGTCTTTACGGATTCGTTTTTCAACATTAAAAAAGGGGACGATAAGAAATCGTCCCCTACAGGATGTATTGTGATTGGTCAATGCCAAGGGGATGAATCCCCTTGTTCACTACGGGATTTGCAGGATATTGGTTGGGTTTTTGCTTTTGAAGTCATTAACATCTATTCTCAGGTCGCTTGCTTCTCCTGTAAACCAACCATTTTGAAACTTAGCTTTATCTACATCCATTTTATATTGAACAGATAAAGGATCGTTAATACTAACTGCGTGTGCAGTTGAATTAGCAGGACTATCTTCACTTTTTACAGATTCAGGATACATGTAGTTCATCAATTCATGATAAGTACTGAGTTCTCCAATAGATTCAGTAATTCCACCAGTAATAAAAGTGCCAGCAACATTACCATAATTATCTTTAATATCAGATGTGTGTGTTTGAGTAGTGTTTCCTGTATTTGACCAAGCAATTCCTGCATTTTCATTTCCATCTATATAATTATAAGTTTGACTATCAGGAGCCAAAGTTGAATCAGGTGTTATTGTAAAATAATCAGAAAATCCTGTTCCGCCAAGTATTTCTTTTGCAAAATCATCTAAATATCCTTCTTGAGTAGATGTTAAATTGTAGCATTGAATTGTTCTATCCATAATTAAATCTGAAACTACTCTACCGTCATTATTTTCAGCGTCAACTCCAATTTGACCTTCAAGAACTCGCATAATATCTAATGTAGGATTATTTATATCAACGCCATTTGATCTTCCAACATAATCGCCAGGTTCAGAAAACAAAGCTAAATAATGTTCTCCATCTGGAACTGTGGTTTTTCCAACATAAGCATTTTCGCAAACTTGATTTAAAGTTGTTCGTTTAGAAACATGAAAATTATATTGCATATTTCTAAAATTAGGATCACTAACTTCAACATAATAAGTTGAATCAGTAGGTAAATTTTCAACAGTAAATTCTCCATTGGAGTCAGGAGTAACGTAACCAATTAATTCTTTTTCCCCATTCAAAACTCTAACACTAGACGTATTAACTGAAGAACCATCATAACCATTAACAACATTGAAGTTAGCATCTAATACTTGTTCTAAAGGAGTTAACCAATGTGTTGGTGTGAAAGAAGCATCATTAGAATCTATTTGTTCGTATAAAGTAGTTTGTTCGTGTTGACGTTCAGGAATAGCAGTACTATCACAAGTATAAACAAATTTTGCATCCCAAATTGAACCTTTTGAAACTTTAGGAGTCGTAACAACATCATCAATACTTTGTTTAGAATTGTGTTCACTAAGTTTATCAAACATCCAATCAGGAATATATCCATCAGTAGGATTTTTCAAAAAAGTAACAGGTTTAACATTTATACCTTTATCAGTTTCAACTACGAAATAATATTGTGAATTAGAAACTCCTTGACCATCCCAGTTAGCAGTAACGTAATCTCCATGATCTACAAAACTTAGATCACTGACTAATTCTCCTTTATAGTTCGTAATCTTTACAGACTTAACTTTACTATTAGAATAACCTTTAGAAGCTACGCCTGAACTCCATAATAAGTCAGTACCATTAACTTCCATAAAATCTTTGTTTGAAGGAACATATTGAGTTTCAATCCCAGTAGTAGGATCAAAGATATCTGCAATTTGGATAATTCCGTTTTCTGGAAATGTTCTTCTGTGTCTAAGTGTATCGGCACCATTAGTTAATTCTAAATAAAGACCTGTACCAGGAGGACCTCTTAAAAGAGGATCAGGGCCAAGATAAGTATTATACATATTAAGTTCAGTAGCATATATATCTTCCGAAACAAGTGGCAATAGGAATAGTAAGATAATAATAAGGTAGATTATAAGGTTTTTCATAAGATTATCCATATTTTGTATATAAAATTAAATTACGGAATTTGAACGGGTTTTACAATGATTATATTTTTCCCGTAGGGGACGGTTTCTTACCGTCCCCTGTTTAACAAAAACGAAACC
>JAQICF010000158.1 GCA_027858795.1 Candidatus Delongbacteria bacterium
CCGTTATCTTCAATCGTAACTCTAAGAATAAAAAACAAATTGAGCTTATTGAAAAATTAATTTTATGAAATTATTTACTAAAACAATGATGCTGGGGTATTTTAATCTAAAGTCTTGAATTTATTAACAATAACAGTACGATAAATAAAACTATTCTGAAAATAAGATTTAGTAGCTTAATCTTATTCATCTTAATTCTCCTTTTTAAAATACATACTTACAATCACACCTAGAACCGATCCTGCAACATATTTCTTATTCATTTCTACCTCTTTCTTATTTCAGGTTAGAAATGTAATACCTTCTTGTTACGGGATTATTATTTTTTTGTTAGATTTTTGTTACAAGTGCGGTAATTGCTCACTGTGTCACGGAAAGCACTAAGGATATAAATTGAAAATAAAAATAGGTGCTTGAGCACCTATATAATTTTGTACAGGTTCAACAATTTGAACCCTATCCGTTTCAGAGCACAATGTGTTGTGCCCCTACCGAATTATAATTCTTTTACAAACTCATCGATCCAGACTTTGATCTGATCTCTGACCTTCCTTGTAAATTCAAGTTTCTCTTCATAAGTTCCCTGTAATGCTGAAGGATCTGGAAATTCTTTGTGAAGTCTATTATAAACTTCTCCTGGGAAAATAGGACATCTTTCACCTGAAGCCTGATCACAGACAGTTATGACGTAATCATAATAAACACCTGAGTCTATTTTTTCCTGAACTGTGTTAGTTTTATTCTGAGAAATATCTATCCCAACCTCTCTCATTGCATCAACGACCACAGGGTTAAGATTGCCCTTTTCAACTCCTGCACTTTCTGCAGCTAAATTTTTAAGAGCAGAGTTGTTAAAAAATGCTTCAGCCATTTGACTTCTTGCTGAATTATGTATACAAACGAACAATATATTTTTCATGTTTATACCTTTTATTAATTTGAAACTTTATTTTTAGCTAAGCATCAATATTACTTAATACTATGGACTTCATCCGGAAACCAATTTTTTGTTTTGTTTGCTATCCTGACTAGGGTTAGCATAACCGGAACCTCGACAAGTACACCTACAACAGTGGCAAGCACAACGGGCGACTGAGGTCCGAAAAGTGATATAGCTACAGCAACAGCTAATTCAAAAAAATTTGAAGCTCCTATCATGCCTGCCGGTGCTGCAATATTGTGACATAGTTTTATTTTCTTACTTGACAGATATGCTATAAAGAATATCAGAAAAGTCTGTATTGTTAAAGGAACAGCGATTAGAATTATATGTAAAGGATTTGAAAGAATCACTTCCCCCTGAAAAGAAAAGATTATAACGAGTGTCAGAAGGAGCCCAATTATGGTAATATTATTGAATTTAGGTATAAATCTGTTATTGAAATAATCCAAACCTTTACTTTTTATTACGATTTTCCTTGTTAACATTCCACCCGTAAGAGGGATCACAACGAAAAGAACGACCGAAATTATAAGCGTATTCCAAGGTATTGTAATTCCTCCGATACCGAGAAGAAAAGCAACTATCGGTGTAAAAGCAATCAGAATTATCAGGTCATTTGTGGCAACTTGAACAACAGTATAAGCAGGATTCCCTTTTGTTAGGTGACTCCAGACGAAAACCATCGCTGTGCACGGTGCAGCACCGAGAAGTATAGCACCGGCAAGGTAATCTTTTGCTAGTTCAGGAGGAATAAAAGTTTTGAATATCACATAAAAGAACAACCAGGCTAATCCGAACATAGTGAAAGGTTTGATCAACCAATTGACAATCCATGTCACATAAAGCCCATGCGGATTTTTACCCACATTTTTAATACTTGTGAAATCCACTTTCATCATCATAGGGTAGATCATCAGCCATATCAAAACTGCAATTGGAATGGAGACCTGAGCATATTCGAGCTTACCCAGCAACGCAGGTATTACGGGGAGGAATTTACCGATAACTACTCCCGCTACCATGCAAAGGATCACCCATACCGTAAGATATCTTTCAAAAAAACTTATTCCTGTATTTTTATCTTTCATATTCTTCCCATTTTCTTTAAATATAATAAAAAAGTCACATTGAGTTAATCGAAATCTAGACTTTTTTAGTAATCAAGTCTTATACTTCGAGAGCCTCAGTATGACTTGATTACCAGTCTCTGTTCTTACGAATCCGATACCTGAAATAAATTGCACTTGAACTTACAATAAGAACAAATCCTAAAAGAACCAGAGCTGTTCCGTAAGCAATCGGAACCTGCTTATCCGGATGAGAACCTTCTGTCATTAAAGCATAAATATGATAAGGTAATGCCATAACTTCATCGGATAGTGAACTTGGCAAATGCCTTGTATAGAAAGTTGCTGCTGTAAATAATATAGGTGCAGTTTCTCCTGCGACTCTTCCAATAGCAAGAATAACACCAGTCAGAATGTTCGGTAATGCTGCTGGCAAAAGAACTCTGAGAATAGTCTGCCTTTCAGAAGCTCCAAGAGATAATGAAGCATCTCTGAATTCAGATGGAATTGTTTTCAAAGCTTCTTCTGTATTGTTAATAATAATAGGTAAAACAAGCACTGCTAAAGTTAATGATCCACTTAGAATTGAAACATCAAAATTGAAATACACTACAAATATAGCCATGCCAAAAAGACCGTAGATAATAGAAGGAATAGCTGCTAAAGTACTTATCGTGATTCTTAAAGATTTTACGAACCAGTATGGTTTTGCATAACTTGTCAGGTAAACAGCTGTAAATACGCCGAAAGGCAATGCAATAGTAACAGATATTATTGTCAACCAAAAAGTTCCAACTATCGCAGGAAAGATACCACCTTCGGTCATGAATCGTCTAGGTGATTCAGAAACAAATTCCCAGGATATTACACTATATCCTTTTGATACAATTATGTAAATAAAAATAAACAGTAAGGCTGCTGTAATAAATGTAAGAATTTTCAATGCTGAAATTCCAAAAAACTCCTTAACCACTCTGATATTTAAGCTTTTAGTGCTCATTATTTTTTCTTCCCAAAAAATACAAGTTCTGTTATAATATTAGTAAAAAATGTTATTGCAAATAAGATTATTGCTATCGCAAACAGTGCGCTGTAATGATCACTCCCAACCACAGTTTCTCCCATTTCTGCTGCTATTGCTGCAGTCATAGGTCTTACCGGTGCAAATATACTTTTCGGTATTTGAGCGGCACCACCTGCTACCATTAAAACAACAAGTGTCTCACCTATAGCTCTACCGAATGCAAGAATAAAACTTCCAATCACACCACTTTTTGCTGCAGGTAATACTATTTTGAAGATTGTTTCGAATTTATTTGCTCCTAAACTATAGGAAGCATCCCTTAGACTTTGCGGAACAGCATTAAGGGCATCCTCACTCATAGTTGAAATGATCGGAATTACCATAATACCAAGTATCAAAGAAGCTGAAAATAGATTAAGTCCGACCGGCAAGCCAAAAACATTCATCAGGAATGGTGAAAGGAATACAATTCCGACAAGACCATATATAACTGATGGAATTCCAGCAAGCAGCTCTATTGTAGGCTTTATCAATTCCTTTGTTCTTCTTCCTGCTATCTCAGAAATATATATCGCAGATCCAAGACCAAGTGGTATTGCAATTACTAAAGTACCAATAGTAACATAGATGGACGATACAATCAGGCTCCACATACCAAATATAGCCGGATCATCAACTGGTCTCCACTCTGAATCGAATAAAATCGAAAAAACACCGACCTTTTGAAAGATCGGTATTCCTTCAGATACAATACTCATGATAATTCCTACTAAAGCAGCTATAGTGAAAAAAGCAGCCGAGTAGGTAATACCTGAAAATAATTTATCATAGAACTTTTTCATTGGATTCTTCTATTTAACTTTTACAAAGCCCATTTCTTCTACTAGATTCTGTCCCTTCTTTGAAAGAATGAAATCAATATACTTCTTAACTTTGCCAGCTGGCTTACCTTTTGTGTACATATGAAGAGTTCTTGCGATAGGATACGTCTTATCCTGAATAGTCTTCTCAGAAACTGCGATACCGTTGATCCTTACATCATTAACCTTATCTGTAAGATAACCGATACCTACATAACCCACAGCACCTTTAGTATCTTTTATCGTTGTTGCAACAGCGCTATTTGAAGCCAACATTAGAGAACCTGAATTAAGCTTCTGCTTTCTAAGAACTTTTTTAGAGAATACTTCATAAGTACCGGATGCCACATCTCTTGATACAAGAACTATAGGCTTTTTAGGTCCACCAACTTCTTTCCAGTTCATGATCTCACCTGTATAGATCTTTTCAAGTTGATCTAGAGTAAGGTCTTTAACAGGGTTTGACTTGTGAACGATGATAGCAATTCCGTCATTTGCAACTACATTTTCGTAAGCTTCGATACCATTTTGCTTTGCTTTAAGAATCTCTTTGTTCTTGATGTGTCTTGATGCGTTTCCAATATCACAAGTACCTGCGATAATTCCTGCAACACCAACTCCTGACCCACCACCTCTAACTGAGATATTAATATCAGGATTAAGATCCATATAAACTTCTGCAGTAGCCTGAGCGATAGGAAGTACAGTAGTTGAACCAACCATTGTTATTTGATTGCCCTTCTTTGCAAACGATACCATTGCTGCGATCATAATGATCATAAAAATAATTTTTTTCATTTTTTCTCCTTATTAGTTAGTGCAAGGGACTAAAGTCGCCTTGTTCCAAATTGTTTAGTTATGAACCAAGTACTTCAGAAAATTTCCATCTCATCTGTAGCATTATTTGATTTACAGGATCTTTGTCACTGTTCTCATACATCTTTGTTTCGTAGTTAAGCTGGAAGAAAAGTGTCGGACTATTCTTTGCATTTCTTAGCACATTATAATTAACACCAAGTACCAGTACATTATATGCATCATCATCGTTATCAGTATTTGGATCGTATATATCATATCTTCCAAGTACATCAAAAGTATTATTGATCTTGTATTTCGGCATTACAGACAAAACGGTAGTTACAACATCGTCTGCACCGTCAACATTAGGCATTGACTTAGTTTTCATAAGATACTGACCAAGTAAACTAAAATCACCAAAAGCCAATTTTCCCATACCTGCGATCATGTTATAATGCTCTCTTGCAGGATTGTCAACCAAAGGACCGTCTTCGGCTAAAGTAGTATCAACTTGAGAATCTTCTTTACTCATGAACATGTATGAACCACCAATTGTTACACCTGTAAAAGGAGTAATTCTTGTGTCAATTGCAAAATTCATATCTTTATTAAGATCATCTGCAGTTTTTTTATAACCTTCGCCGTTATATACTGCTACATTATATGTACCGAAACCTTTTGGGTAGTATCCACTGATTCCAACACCGTAGTCAGTAGAACTAACAAATTTGTACTTATCTGAAGGATCTTTTTCTATAGTCTGATAATCCCAGTCGTAGATAGTACCGAAGTAAGTTTTCATCAGACCGATAGTTAATTTTGAATCAGGAATAGGAAGCACCGCAAAATCAAGGTAAGCATACTTCAATTTCATACCAACACCATCCCCTGCACCATCTTCATCAGAGAAAAAATCAAGGTTGAATCTACCTTTAATGTTTGATGTAAACTGAGGTTCAAGTCTAAAGTAACCTCTTTTCACTGCAAGTTCATTCTGTTGGATCTTACCGTCAATCGTTTCCATTGTCCATCTGTTCCATAATTCCATTGACATCTTAGTTGTTGCGTTCAATGCAGAGATAGCTCCCAATACTATCATCATGAATACTAACGTTCTTTTCAATTTACCCTCCATAGGTGTTTTGTTTTTGCTAACGAGGGTAATTTAAGGTCTGAATATTAGGGGATAAATAAGAGTTTGTTAGAATTGGGTTAGAAATTATGGTAGGAATAAAAAAAGGTGCTCTAAAGCACCTTAATAGTTATAACGAACATATAATAATAAGTTTTTTATTAGTCCAAGTGCCGAACAATAGTTCCCTCGATCATATAAATAACATCCTCAGAAATATTCGTCGCATGGTCAGCTATCCTTTCCAAATATCTTGAAACTGAAAGATAATTTAAATAAAGCTTCATCTTATGTGGATCTTTTGAAACCTGCTCGACAAAGATATCATACATTCTACTGTTCATAGCATCAATTTCATTATCAGTATCAATAACATTCTGAGCTTTTTTCATATCAAGATCTACAAGAGAATCAATACTGTCATTAAGCATCTTTAACGCAATATTACACATATCATTAAAATCAAAATCAGGTACTTCACCTTCTATAAGTGCAAGTTTCTTTGCTCTCTGACCTATATTCTGTGCTAAGTCACCAACCCTTTCAAGATCAGTATTGATTTTAAGAATAGATACAATAAGCCTAAGATCTGTAGCGACCGGTTGATACAATGCAAGCATCTTCAGACAGTCCTCTTCAATCTCGATTTCAAAATTATCTATCTGAGTATCTTTCTCAATGACCTTTTCAGCCAGAAGAATATCCTTGCTCAACAGTGATTTAATAGCAAACCGAAGATTCTCTTCAACAATAGTACACTGACTGAATATCTTCTTTTTTAATTTTCTAAGTTCATTCTGTAAATAAATCGACATTTTATCTCCTATCCGAATTTTCCAGTTATATATTCTTCTGTTTTCTGCATATCAGGCTTTGTAAATATTTTCTTAGTTTCACCAAATTCTATTAATTCACCCTCATAGAAAAATGCTGTCTTGTCAGAAACTCTTGCAGCCTGCTGCATATTATGTGTAACTATAACAATAGTATAATTCCCTTTAAGTTCACCAATAAGATCCTCAATTCTTGCAGTTGATTTAGGGTCAAGAGCAGAAGCCGGTTCATCCATAAGAAGTATTTCAGGATCGACAGCCAAAGCTCTTGCGATACAAAGTCTCTGCTGCTGACCACCGGAAAGACCCATCGCACTTTTATTCAATCTATCCTTAACCTCGCCCCAAAGACCTGCGTTTTTAAGACTGTTTTCCACAATTGCATCAAGATCTTTTCTCGAACTCGTACCATGAACTCTTGGTCCGTAAGCAATATTTTCAAATATACTTTTTGGAAATGGAGTGGATTTCTGAAAAATCATTCCAACTCTTTTTCTAAGAGTAACAACATCCATGTTTTTTTTATAGATATTCTCTCCATCTATCTCTACTGATCCTTTAACCGAAGTGCCTAAAATAGTATCATTCATCCTGTTAAGTGTTCTTAAAAATGTAGATTTACCACATCCAGATGGTCCGATCAGAGCAGTAACAAGTCCTTGTGGTATATCCATGTTAATATCGAATAAAGCTTGATTATTCCCATAGAAAAAATTTAAGTCTTTCGTTTTTATCTTGATTTGTTCTTCCATTACTTCTCCGTATTTGGGTTATTCGGTATGACCAATGTAAATTTTGATCCGATGCTGGGCTTACTCTCTACTTCTATCCTACCGTTATGTAAATTTAATATATGTTTAACAATAGACAGCCCAAGACCTGTACCACCTTCTTTCCTGCTTCTGGCTTTATCAATTCTATAGAATCTTTCGAACAGTCTCGGAATATGCTCTTCTCCTATACCTTGACCGAAATCTCTCACTGATATAAAGCTATATTGACCGTCATTATTACATTCAATTTCAATAACTTTATTCGAATTACTGTATTTTATTGCATTGTCGACCAGATTTATAAGTGCTTCTTCTATTAACTGCTGGTTACAGAATATCTTTCTATTGCAGTTGTTCCTTATCTTAATTTCCATATCTCTCTTTTTGAGAGTCGATGCAAAGATCTCTTTTGCATTTCTCATTATCTCATTCGGTAATGCTTCTGCAAATTCTAATGCGACTTCCCTATCCTCATCTTTATCAAGCTTAGAAAGAGTTAGAAGATCCTGAGTTATCGTACTCAACCTTTCAACATGATTATTTACAATATTAAGGAATTTTTCTCTGTCTTCTTTAACATCTCCGGCACCTTCCAACAATGTCTCAATAAACCCTTTGATCGCCGTTAAAGGTGTTCTCAGTTCATGAGAGACATTGGCTACGAAATCTTTTCTAATGGTCTCAATTTCTTTCAAAGCTGTAATATCATGCATTACAAAGACAGCACCCATCTGATTTTCATTATGATCTTTGATGGTAGTTCCCTGTAGTTTGAAAATAAATTCCTTCCCGGTGGTGTCAGGAATTACAACAGTTCTATCAACTTCAGAATTAGTTTCAACTATTTCATCAACAAATCTCTGAATACTACTATTCCTGATAACCTGATGCAAAAGCCTGTTAACAGCATATTTCGGATCTATCTCAAGGAATTTAGCTGCAGCTTCATTTAAAAGAATAATATTGCCGTTTTGATCAAGTGCAATAACTCCTTCAACCATTGATTCAAGAATAGCATTTTGTTCATTTTTCTGACTGGTCAATTTCTTGATCTTTTCATCGATCTGAACAGCCATTGATTTCATTGAAACTGCCAGCTGTTGAGTTTCTTGATTCTTATATGTACCCGGTTTTTGCGAAAAATCACCCGATGAATACAGATCGGATATTTTAGTTAATTCAATAAGCGGTTTACTAAATCTTCTCGACAGATAAAAACTTACGAGAATCAATATTATCAGAACAAGAATTCCCAAAATTCCAAGATTATTTGAAAATTGTGAGATAGTATCAGTAAATTTCATCAATGGATACGATGTTCTTATTACATAATCTTCCTTCCCGTGATTAAAAACAGGAATAGCAACATACATCAGGTTCTGTTTTATAGTTGCGCTGTACCTTATTATCGTACCTAATTCACCTTGGATAGCCAGCATTACTTCAGGTCTGTCACCGTGATAATCCATATACTCAGGGTCACTTCTGCTATCACCAATAACAACACCATTCGATCTTATCACAGTATATCTTGTATTACTTCCCGATCCGACATTTTTTACAATTGAATCAGTGATCGCGGTTGATAAAGTATCTTGACTGAGCAAATTACTCTTGATAAGTTTTGCCTGCTCTTCAAGTCTGATATGAATGTTCTTGGAGTAACTCTTTTCATATTCTTTGACTGCAAAAATAAACACAGACAATGATGCTATTAATGTTACAATTAGAAATGATGGGAATATACTCCAGAAATAAGGTTTGTTTTTCATTATTTACCCCTGAACCTATAGCCTATTCCTCTGACAGTCTCTAGATACTTACTTGCACTTTTCAGCTTTTTTCTAAGACCTACAATCATTACATCAACACTTCTATCTGTTACTGGATAATTCGTCCCATGTACATTCTCAACGATTTGATATCTTGTGAATACCCATCCCGGTTTTGAAGCTAAAAAATGAAGCGCTTTAAATTCAGATGCTGTGAGATCTAACTTTTCACCCTGAACTATTGCTTCATATTTTCCCGGAATTATCTTTAATTCATGAATAGTAATATTTTCTTTATTGATCTCTTCAACCTGCTCTTTTCTTCTTAGAATTGTTCGAACTCTTGCCACTAGAACTTTAGGACTAAAAGGTTTTACGATATAATCATCAGCACCGAGTTCAAGTCCAATGATAATATCAGATTCTTCACCCTTTGCAGTTATCATGACTACAGGTATATCTGCAGTTTCGGGATTTCTCTTTAATTTTTTACAAATATTTAATCCGTCAGCACCTGGAAGCATTATATCAAGAAGAATACAATCACATTTCTCATCTGTTAGAGTATCTAAAAGTTCTTCTCCTGATTCAAAACCATTGACCAGATAATTATTCTTTTTCAGATTGTAAGATATAAGTTCTCTAATATCCTCTTCATCCTCGACTATAAATATCTTTTCATTCATGTTTTATCCCTTTTGGATTATTGTTCACTCCAAATATGGCATATTTTTGTTACGAACTTATTACATAAATGTTAGAATTGTGTTAGATTTATGGGTTGTAGTGTCACTTAAACCAAGGCAAGCATTTCTGAAAATCAATTTATCGTCCCTCATCTGTCTTGTTCAAGGCTTTTTAATTAATTGCTGGATTTTAAAAATAGTGTTACATTACACCTACAAGGATCTTTACTTTAGGTATTTTCTATAGTAGTTAACTTATGAAGAAAGATTTTAGTACAAATAAAATGTTCGAATCTGATAATACTAAGCCTGTGAAAGTGAATATTGGAAACATATATAATATTTATAGATTCAAATAAAAGAAGTAAATAAGCTCAATTTGTTTTAAATAATAGAAACGAGTTACGACAGAAGATAACATTGGCAAAACATCAATGGTTACTTGGAGATTTAACTCGTTATGACACCACTGCTTTTTGCCATAACCGTTAGCCCTAATTAATTTTTCTTTTTAAAACAATCCCTATGTGTCAATTTAAAGATATAAAAAAAGAGGTGGTTTTGATGCCACCTCTAATGATTACTATTCGGAACTTTGTAATTACTTACATTAGTGACATATGTCCCCTGAGAAGTAAGCAAGCGAAGCACGGTAGTAAATAAATTTTTATTTTATCACTTCCGGATTTAATTGTTTATACAATTTAATGTATTCTCTGACGATTTTCAACGATCTTCTTGTAATATCTTTTATCTCATGCTCGTTCAATCCTTGCTTTAGCAACTTTTTTATCTGATCATATTGTGATATATACCTGTCAACTGCAGCCTGACTGTGCGAAGTTTTAAGAACAATGTCGGCAGGTGATATTCCCTGCTCATATAGTGAAACAATTATACCTTTATGAGTAGGTAAACTGCCTTGATCAAGTACATAGCCTTTAAGCGGAAGTATCTCTCCTGTCTTCTTTATATACGCATCCAAATATTTTCTGATAGTTGATAAGCTTCTGTTCATTAAAACACTTACTTCAGCTCCAGTAAGTAATCCACCTTGTTCTTTCGTACTCTTTATTAGTCTTGCCATTGTCTCGATATCTCTAGCTTCTCTATGTTCGTAATTGCTATTTCGATCTCCTTTGCGATAGTAAATTCGCCTTTCAATATCTTCTTTGGTTATAAGCGGTAAAATTACAGTTATTGAAGCATAATCTTCAGCTTTCTTACCATAATTCTGTCGCTGTCCATCGTCTTTTGTTGTCCTGAAAACGATTTCTCCAAAGCCTACATCAGATTTTGAAGGATTATATTCATTGTAAAGTTGTTCAATATCCTCTGCAAGCATTGATAGTATTTTTCGTGAACCTAAGATTTTATATTCATTCTCTAATAGGTTTATTAAGGCTGATCTAAAGTTTCTCTTATTTATACTTTCGTACCTGTCATGAACTGCATTCATATTCATTTCGAGCCTCCTATCATAACTTCCGCTCTCAATCCATCGTAAACGATTGTTTTTTTTGATCCGTACATGTAAGACAATTGTTGCTTCAACATCTCCAGGTTTTCACGTTTTAGATTATTGTTCTTAACACCTTTCAGTATTTCCAGATACTGTCCTATCAGATATTCTGACAGGTTTGTTACCGATCTTATTTCAGATTTATCCGTCAATCCATATTCCAAACACATAAGTACTTTGCCGAAGCTTTCTAGATATCTTTTTATTGCTCCAACACTATGGCGGGTTTTCCATTTAATGTCTGTATATGTAAAACCTTCAAGATACAAGTTTATTATTTTGGTCTTGTGCGTTTGTCCCCTGCCGATATTATGATATGTTCCGCGAGTAATGGCTTCAATACCTCTGCTTTTTATTGCATGCATATCTCGCTTTATTGTTCTCACACTTACATTAAGCAACATTCCCAGATCTTCCTGACTCAAAATACCATTTTGATCTATCGCTTCTTCGGTTATCCTCTGGATTCTGTTTTGACGACAGATCTCAATACCATCACTGCGTAATATGGATATATCGTTAATCTCATCTTTAAGTGTCAATACAACTTTTTGTTTCCTCATCTCTGACATTTGTTTGCCGCTCTTTTCATCTAAACTTAGACAGCGATATTCAATTTGACCGGATTGTAACGATTTACTTTGCAGCAGGCAGGTTTTTGCTGATTCTAAAATGTTTTTACTTAAAATCGGGGAGAGTTCATACGAATTTGCTAATTCGTATAGAAACTCTCCCTCACTTGTCTTGTTTAAATATCTTTGTAATTCTGTTTCTCGGTTCGACATTTCCCCTCCATTTAGCCTTATATCTGTAATATAATACTTCCCGAGGGGACATATGTCACTATTTCGTTAAAATCATTTTCTTGCTTACGCTCAGTCCGTTTGCTTCAAGTGTATAGAAATACATACCTGAGTTAAAATTACTTGCATCGAAATTAACTGAATGTAATCCAACTTCTTTACTACCGTTAACAAGTTCAGATACTAATTGTCCATTGATGTTATAAACATTTAATTTCACATCACTTGCAGTTGGCAAAGCAAATCTGATCTCAGTAGTTGGGTTGAAAGGGTTTGGATAATTCTGATATAATGCAAATTCAGTTGGTAGTGCTGATTCTACGATTTCAGTTTTTACTTCCTCTTCCTGTCCATCTCCATTCAACTTATCAAGTAAATTATTAAGAGCTTTAGTACGATCTATACTGCTCTTGCCTTTGCTCTCAGAATCTTTCAACATATTGCAAATTGCAATATCAATTTCACATAAGATTTCTTCTTCTTCTGTCTCTGCTTCAAGGATCATTTCTTCTGATAGTATAATTGCTTCATCATACTTTTTACCCTTTAGTTTTGCAGTTACTTTCATTTCTTTGAAGAATTTCTTTAAGTACTTATCATCAGTACTTTCAGCAATCTCATCAAATGTACGAGCTAGTGGTTCAAGATCCATTTCTTCCTGTACATAATTATCAGGTAATTTGGCATAAGCAATCAAAGTCTCTTTACTATCAGGATATTTATCAATAATCTTTTCATACGTTTTAATTGCTTTGTCATATTTGCCATCAAGTTCAGCAATTAACGCCTTTTGAAGTAGATCCCAAGATTTACTATCAGGATCTGGCAATGGAGAAGTTTGTGGTTCAGCTCCAAATTCTCTACTACTCCAAGGATCATAAACTAAGTAATAAGATCCACCAACTGAGAATATACTGCTTGTAGGTGTTGCTACACCCCAATAATTACCTCTTGCGTATATAGGTTCTGGTCTTGGTATTTCTCCTTCCTCTATTAGAGAAATTGTAGCTACTCTTGGAACTATACCATTGTAGGAAATGATATTATTCCTACCGTAATCCATATAGACATTACTAAAACTTACAACACCAATCTGAGAAGGTAATCTACTCATAGGATAAGAAGAACCATCTAACATTATTTCACCATTGTGAACTATATGGTTGTTAACTACAGAATATTTTATTGGATCAACCAACTGAGCATAAGAGTTTAATCCGGCAGTATAGAAACCTGAATAACGGTTATTTGAAAGCGTGTTTCTTGTTACAATTGGTGATCCTGAAATAACACGCAATCCTCTATTAAAATTATCTACAATATTTCCCGTAATTTCTCCATTTGTCTGAGTTAAGGAAATACCAGAACCTGCATCAATACCGTTTAATGTATTATTTGCAATTTTCATATTAGAGCTTGATGTAATGTTTATTCCGTTTTCACAATTTGATATTTCACATTGTTCGATCAAGCATGAATATTCACCAATATACATCAATTTATTTGGCATACCGTTTATTGCATATTCTGCACCGCTTATCCTTGTTCTTACTAGCTTAATGCTACTATTAGGTTCACAAATGATCCCTTTCCAGTTACTACCTGTCATATTAATGAAATCATTTTCTGTTATATCACTATAATCAGGTTCGATAGTCGTTTCAAGAGAGCTGTACTGACCAACAATTAATGAAGAGCCTGTAAGTCCATTAATTTCTGATTTCCCATCAAGGTATAAAGTTGATGAACCATTTATTGTCAAAGAAGAGTTCTCAAGTAAATCTATTTTAGCAAGTCCCGGTAATGTATAATCACCAGTGAGTTTTGCATTACCTTCAACCTCAATTCTTGCACCAGGCTCTAAAATCAGGTTAGCACCATCATCAAGTATAAGTTCAGACCCAGCTAAAAGCCTTAAAACAGATCCACTTTTAAGTGTAAAAGTTATTCCTGTTTCAATATGGAATACTGAATTTTCCTGTAACTCAACTTTACAGCCATTATTTGCAGTTAAATTTCCTACAAATCTAGAGTTATTATATAATAACACGTTAGAATAATCACCCATGTTTAAAGTTGTAGCTATTCCTCCATTTTCATCAATTTGTAATGTAGCTCCATCAGAAATATTCAGATGAGAATATTGATAAACTCCTGCATTGCTCATCACTTCATACACTGAACTCCCTGTCATATTTATATCATTATGTAAAAATACAGCATCGTACTTTGGAGTTTCTTCAGGTAAAGCTCTTAATTCCTCATTTGATATTACAATTCTACCACCATCAGTTACAGTTATGGGAAATGCCTCTAAAATCTCTTGATCATTAAGAATTAAAGTCGAATTAGATATATCCATACTCAAATGATAAAATTCGCCTAAAGATAATTCTTGATTAGTAGTATGTAATAATAATTCGGATCCTTCCGTCAAACTAATATTACCGTACACATCTGTACCTGTTCCTCTTGTGATAAATGCTCCATGATTTTCCCACTTTGTATTTTCAAGAGTTATATTGTCAGTTATTTTAATAAAGCTCGTTGTTTCTTGATCTATGTTCATAGATTTAAACGTTGTATTGTTGACATTCAAATCGCTATAATAACCTCCCATTGTGATACTGCCATTACCTTTTCCTTCGATCACTGTATTATTCCCGAAGGTTACATCACCTAAATCAGAAATTGAAAGATCAATATTTTCAAGGAATGTTGTATGAGAATAATCTTCAAAAATCAGCTCATCCCAATATTGAACCATATCAGTTTCAATGTGCATATCATTAACTAAAGCTACAATTCCTTTTAAACCAAAATTTCTTGCATATCCACCGTTATTTAATGGACTGTGAAGCAGAGTCGGATATTCTAATGATGTATGAAACCCGATGTTTCCAAGATCAGAATATATTGGAGCCCAATCAGTCTGCCAGTCCGGTGCAATAAATGAAGAATGATGATCAGCTCCCCAAATTCTTGTTTCGTCAATAGAAACTAACAAATCAGAATTTATATCTGCGGATTCGTATGTTTCACCGTGATAATTATCTGAACCGTCTGGTTTTAAACCCGATGTTGCAGAATACATGTGAAAATTAAATTCGCCGTGCCTGTAAGAAATGTTATCTATCACATCATTTTCAGAATATTCTTCTAATATATATTCACCGGGATTATCAAAATCAGGATAGAAATCATCCGCATAAGTTGAAGGTGTAAGACCTGCGGATGAATTAAAATATGTATCTTCTCCCTCAAGATTATCTTTAAAATAACCGGATTCACATTGACCCATCCAATACACTTTTTTGTTTGCTTCAATAGGTTCAAATATTGATGCAAAATATACATCGGACATCACAACATAACCAAGAGGATCATCCGGGTCAATGAGTCTGATAGTACCTTCCATTTCTTGAGTTACAGGATTCCATTGAGTTGCCCCATGATCCCAAGTCCAGACGAATAAAAAATCATCCTTCGTAAGTTTACCTTGCAACTCTCCGGCTACTCTTTCAACTTCAGCATAAGTTGCACTAGCATCTGTGATGGTAAATTCTGGATCTTGTGGATAAATATTCTGCGGAGTATATCGTTTTGCAAGCTGTACATCTGGTTCATCCCAATAATCCGTACCACCTGCAAAGAGTACGAATATGTTTTCGTCTTTGTATCCTTTTTGAATGAGCATTTCCCACATCAGGTAGGTGTCATTCCAAAAAGAAGGATGAGGATTTTGACTTCTTACATACTCTCCGTCCTCATTAAGTACATAATCATCCGGTTTTGCAGCATCTACCGGATAATTTGGAGCCGCATAATCTCCTGTAATAAGAACAGCATACTTCTCTGTTGAGAACAGAGACACTGAGACTGCAATCAATAAGATTCCGATTAACTTCTTTAACATGATTACTCCTATTTTACTTTTAACTGTTTGTTGCACAGGCTATGCCTGACAAGGGGATCCAATCCCCTTGTTGCAACTACCGCAAATACAACATTTTCCTCGTCACTTTGACCATTCCATCTATTTTTAACCGATAGTAATAAATTCCACTATTCAGTTTGCTTGCATCAAAAGTAATGTTATGTTTCCCCTTACTTTGCTTTTTATTAACCAATTCTTGTACAAACTCACCTTTGGAATTGTAAATGCTGATTTCTATATTGGAAATTTCTTTTACCGTGTAATTTATTGAAGTTTGACTGTTAAAAGGATTCGGATAGTTTTGCTCTAACTCATAACTCATCACTAATAACTCATCACTATCTTCAATTCCGGTATCTATCGGTTTCGTTTGAAAATAAACTTCACCGCTATGAGTAGTTGTATTACCTCTTGTATAAACGATATAAAGACTATCTTTATTATTAAAAGCAACATCAATATTTCCGAAACTAAAGCCTGTTTCTTCTTGAATTATCTCTGTATTCCATATTCCTCCAGGGTTAGTGGAATAAATTATACTTGTATTGCTACCAAAATGAACTTCAAATAAATGCAAATTATCATTCTTATCTATGAACATTTGCCTATATTTATCATTATCTTCATTTACAAACTCCAAATCAGACCAAATAGTGTCATTCATAAATTTTTCCGATTCGTAATTTAAATTATCACTATTAGTTGGACCTATCAAAATATTTGAATAAAAATTATTATTATTGTCTGAAAGTGCCAAAGCACAACCAACCGCATCAATATCATACATCTTCTCAAATGACCATCCGTCATATTTTTTATTAAATTTATAAAAATAGGGATATGTAGGAGTTTGACTATGTCCTACGCTATACAAGTTCTCGTAAGAATCGTAAACAAATTGACCATTAACAACATAATGGTCACTGCTAATTGCTTTCACTGCATTCCAAACAGGAGGTACTTCTGCTGTATCGCAATATGTAAAGTAAGTTGTATAACCAAGATACCAAGTAACAAATAATCTATCCGAATTATCTATACCTATTCTTAAATTCGTTGTAAAAGAACCATAAATCTCATAAGGTTCACTCCAACTTGAACCGTCGTACTTTTTATACATCTCTTTACAATTTTCAAACCCTCTAGAATATACAAGATGAATATTATTCTGTGAATCACAGACTGCTTTAATATCATAAATCCTTAAATCAGTGTATTCAGGTGTAAGGTTTTCTGTTTCAGACCAAGTTAGGCCTCCATCAGTTGAACTACGATATTCTATTTGATAGTACCATTCCCAAGGTGCTGATTCAATAACTTTTGCCCAAAAGGCATGAATGACACCGTTATTATCAACAGTAATGGCAGGATAAGTATAATTTATTGATGGGAAATTACCTGTTTCAGATAATTGTAAAGGATCGCTCCACTCGTATTGAGCGAAGAGGGAGATGGCAAATATTAGTATTAAAATTAGTTTTACCTTTTTTATGTATATACAATAAATGGTCATACTTCCCTTATTCTTAGGCTGATTCGTTAGTTTCTATATTTATTTCCGGGCAAACCGAGTTAGCCTAACCTTTCGTTTCTCTAAACTAAGTAAAAATAAAATAAAAAATGCAAGTGAATAATTAATTATTTTTGTCCGCTAAAAGGATATTGTCTTGAATTAAAGTAATAAATGCAACACTAGTTTATTATATTTTGAATTAAAAATTCAGTCCAATTCTCAAATAATTTCTTTACTTTAAAAACATATAATGATAAATTGACACATAGGGATTGAAGAACTAATTCTTAAGAGAAAGAAAAATGAACAAGGGCTAACATTGGCAAAATATTAATGGGTTACTTGGATATTTGACTCGCTCTTCCCCACTACTTTTTGCCATGACCGTTGTCTGCAATACACAATTTTAATGAGAAGGGTTTTATAGGGTTGCTATAGGATTAATAAACAAAGGTAAAAGCTTGAATAAATATAATCAAATACTTGTACATCTTTTAGAGAAGGCTAAAAATTGGGCAGAGCTAAAACCACAGTTGGAAAAGTATAATACTCCTCAATCTCTTGTTACCAAAAAGTCATCAATAGCTGGTAAAATTTTCGAGTTCTTTGCATACTATCATTACAAATCCGAACCAAGTAAAACAGAGATTTACGAAAAAGTATGGATGTACGATGATATCCCATTAGAAATTAAGGAAAAACTTAAACTGCCTGAAGTTGATCATGGGATAGATATACTTCTGCAAGATTATGATAAAAAATATCATGCAGTCCAATGTAAATTCAAGAATAATGAAAATGTTAAATTGAGCTGGTCAGGTGATAAAATAGCAAATGTATTTGCTTTAGGTACTAACTGCGACAAGATAATTGTATACACAAATGCTGCAGAAATTACATCAGTTGCAAAAGCATTTGAGAATAAATTTGAGCTAGTTGACTTTAATGATTTGTATTCAATTGATAATGAAATTTTCATTAACATTTTTAAATTAGCAAAAGGTCAAGCACCTAAACAACTTGATTTGTATGACCCTCTCGACCATCAAAAAGATGCTATCAAAGATGTTCTTAAACATTTTTCTAATAATGATAGAGGTCAATTGATATTACCTTGTGGTGCAGGTAAAACACTTACTGCTCTTTGGATCAAAGAGAGAATTAAAGCAAAAAAAACTCTAGTACTTGTCCCATCACTTGCTTTATTAAAACAAATTAAGAATGATTGGGCTAAACAAAAAAGGGAATCTTACCGGTATATTTGTGTGTGTTCTGAGAAGGATATTGATAAAGATAAATCTGATTATTTGAATATCCACACATACGAAATTGGCGGTCCAGTTACTACAAATTCGAACGATGTTCAGGAATTTATTTCAAGAAATCAAGACATTGTGGTATTCTCTACATACCAATCATCATTAGTTATTTCAGAAGCTTCAAAAAAAATTGAAAATTTTAAATTTGACTTAGTTATCTGCGATGAAGCACACCGTACAGCAGGTAGTAAGGGGAAAAACACATTCACTATCGTCCATAATGATGAATTATTAAAAGCTTCTAAAAGACTTTATATGACTGCAACTCCAAAGGTTGTTTCGAAAAGACTAAAAGCTAGGCTCGCTGAAGATTACGAATTGCTATGTGATATGAGTAATCCTGAAATATTTGGAGAAGAAGCTTATAGAATGAGTTTTGGTAATGCAATAAAAGAAGGTATTTTAGTAGATTATAAAATTATTGGAATCGGTGTTACAGATCGTCAAATAAAAGAATTCATAGACGAAAGAAGTTTAATTGGTAAGATTTCCATTGATGAAATTGCCCATAATTACGCTTTAGACCTAGTGATGAATAAGTATAGTGCTTTTCATGCACTTTCATTCCATTCAAGAGTTCAATATGCAGAAAATTTCTCAAACAAACACAAGGAATTGTTTCCTAATGTTTTTTCTTCAAGTGTTAATGGAAAGCAACGAACGACAAAGCGAACAAAAACTTTACGTGATTTTAAAAATAGCAAGATGGGGTTGGTCTCTAATGCACGTTGTCTTACAGAAGGTATTGATGTACCAACTATAGATATGATATATTTTTGCGATCCAAAGTCTTCTAAAATTGATATTGTTCAAGCTTCGGGTAGAGCTTTAAGAACAGATAAAACTGGTAAAAAACAAACTGGTTATATTGTCGTTCCAATTTTCCATCATATCGAAGATGATGTTGAAATTGAGATTAAGAGAAAACCTATATTTAATCACCTTATCCAAGTGATACGTTCTTTGTGTGATCAAGATGAAAGATTACAAGCTGAGATAAATGATATTGCTTTTAAAAAAGGGAAAAAAGCACATTCAAAAAGAAAATTGGATTTTACAGATGCCCAAACTGAAAAAGTAGTAAAATTATTTGGCATGGAGAAGATAATAAAAAATGCACTTTTTGATGAAATAATTGAAAAGACAAGGAACAATTGGGAAGTTATGTTCAAGCAGTTAGTAGAATATATTAAAGATAATGGAAATGCCAATGTACCTGCTCGATATAACAATGATGGCTTAGGGAATTGGGTTGTTCAACAAAGAGTACGAAAAAATAATAATACACTTGAGAAAGTAAAAGAAGAGTTACTTAATGAAGTAGGTTTTAATTGGGAACCTAAGCGATGGATTTTCGACCAATTTTGTCAGCAATTAATAAAATTCAGACTGAAATATGGACACAAAGAAGTTCCAATATACTGTAAAGACTTTCCTAAATTAGGTTATTGGAATAGTAAATTTCTGAACCTTTTAAACAATGGACTCCCTCAAAGCGATGGTAGTTTGAGATATGGCAGTACATATCTTTTTCAAAATGAAATAAAAATTCTTAAAGATTTAGGATTTGTACAAAATCTTAAAACAAGAGGGTGGTCTAAGAGTTATGAAAAACTGTATGATTTTTATATAGCTAAAGGATATTCAAACCCTACACAGAAAGAAAATCAAAGTTTATATGATTGGTGTTTAAAAATTAGAACAAAAATCATACAAATAAATGAAGAACAAAAAGAATTATTGAAAGAAATAAACTTCAATTTTGAAATAAATTCTTCTAGGAGGAAAACAAGAGATTCTAAAGTTTGGTCACATAAACTAGAAGAAGTGAAACAGCATATTGACAATAATACTGAATGTAATCCAAAATTGAAATCTTGGATAAGATCCCAACGATTCTTATATCAAAAAAACAGATTGTCTAATGATCGCATAGTAAAACTTAAAGATATAGGCATACAATTAACAGGGAAAGACAATTTAGAACATAATAAGCAAGTGTGGAATACAAGGTATAATGAGTTATTCAAATTTTATCAAAAAAACACTCACACCATTTATAAAAAAAAGTATGAAAATAAAACATTATATAATTGGATTTTGACACAAAGATCTTATAGAAAAAAAGGTTTATTGACTGAAGATAGAATTAAATTACTCGATAATATCAAATTCAATTGGGAATCAATATCTCAAGGGAAAAAGTTCAAACCGAATAAAGATCAATGGCTGGAAATGTACAATCAGTTGAAGTCATATAAAGTGAAATTCGGAAACACTAATGTATCTCAGTTAACACCTGAATATAAATCTTTAGGAAGATGGGTCAATTCTCAAAGAGTTTTAAAAAAAGGGAAAATAGATAAAAGGAAGATTTACTACTTACAAAAAGATAGAGAGCTACTGCTTGATAGAATCGGTTTTATATGGGATAGATTAGATTACAGATTTAACTTAAAACTAGTATCATTAATCAAATACAAGAATAAAAATGGACATTTCAATATAAAACCATCTGATGAAGGCTATAAGAGTCTGTATTATTGGTTAAATAAATTAAAGAAATATGGTATAGAAGAAAAAAGAGTTAAACAGCTACAAGAGATTGGATTTGATACGAGTGACTTCCCTGTCAAAGAAGAAAAGAATTAATAGCAACCCTATATAGATAAGTAGAATAAAATTGTGTACAGACAGACAACATTGGCAAAATGACTTGAATACCCTACTTGTCTTGGCTTAACGCTTTTTGCCATGACCGTTGTGGGCAATAGTAGTTTTAAGTTCTCGCTCAAAAAATGGTTTGTTTTATGACATTGGCACATTATTATACTTAATTTAAGGAACATCGCTTCTTCAAAGATGTTATATTATTATAAATAATATTTTTGTAGAGGAGTAACAACAATGAAAAAACACGCATTAACACTCATATTAATTATTTCCTTATCCCTTCTTGCACAGTGGGATTGGAGTGTGCCGTTACAAATATCTGAATATGGTAATTATCCTGAAACATGGTATAGTTATCCTGCAATCACTATTGATAATAATGGAAAATTGCATGCCTTCTGGATTAAAGGTATACAGATAAATGACGATCTGAATTGGTATAATCAAATAGAGTATAGCTCTTCTAATAATAGTGGTATAAGTTGGTCAACACCTGAAAATATTACTCCAGAATATACTAATGATAGAATTGATGATATTAGTGCTGTTTGTGACTCAAAAAACAATATTCATTTATTTTATCAAAGAGGTTATTACCCCGACGATCTTTATTATAAGAGATACGATCGTACTTCTTGGACTGAACCATATTTAATTGATAGTTTAGTTTCAACAAATCTAAGAGTTGGTATTGACAGAACTGATACAATCACTTTATCTTGGTTTATTGGAGAAACAACCTATTTTACTTCTTGTGACTTGAATAATGCTGAGCCTAATTGGTCTACTGTTTCATCAGTTACAACAATCAATTGTAGCGTTTATTCACAATTTGCTTATGATAAAAATAATAATCTCTACACAACAGGAATAAACAGAGCTAATTCTCATCCTTATTTATTTAAATTTGAAAAATCTTCAAGCAATTGGAGTTTTGAGGAAATTTTACCTTATGAAGCATATCCATATGCATTAACATTGTCTGACTCAAATACTTTAATTGTTAATTTATCAATTGGACCAACAATTGATGATAATATAAATTATATTTCTTCAAGAAGTACCAATAGTACTATGTGGTCTGAGTTGCTATATGTTAATGACGATAATGATAGGTACAGAGAAATGTTTATTGATAGTAGTAATGTAATTCATTTATTTGAAATGCATTATGGCAGTAAGCCATGTCTCTCATATACTTCAAATTTAGGAATATGGACAACAGATCTTTTTCGTATGGATACATTTTATTCTTATGGAAATTTTGATGTTTGTTTTGATAAAATTGATAATTTTTATATTACTTATACTGAAGGAAATCCTGATACTCATAGTGGTGCTGTTTTTTTCCAGACAAAAAAAATAGATACAGGTATCGAAGATAATGAAGAGTTTACAATAAGTGATTATGAATTAGAACAAAACTACCCTAATCCTTTTAATCCTATGACAACCATTGAATTTGCAATTCCTCATGATCAGAATGTTAATTTATCAATTTATAATTCAAAAGGGGAGCTAGTTGGTAATTTACTTGATAGAAAGTTGCAAAGGGGTAAGCATAAAGTAACATATTATGCTAAAGACTTAAAATCCGGTGTTTATTTTTATACACTCAAGACAGAAGAGAAGAAGATCACAAAGAAAATGATATTCGTTAAATAAAATAAGGGAGGGCATACAATGAAAAAATACGCATTAGTGCTCATATTTATTATTTCCATATCCATTTTCTCCCAATGGGAGTGGAGTGAACCTTTACAAATATCTGAATATGGTAATTATCCTGAAACTTGGTATAGCTATCCTGCAATAACTATTGATAATAACGGAAATTTGTATGCATTTTGGATTAAGGGTATACAAATTGATAGCGAACTGAGTTGGTATAACCAAATAGAATGTAGTTTTTCAAATGATAATGGTATTAATTGGACAATTCCTAAAAATCTAACACCTGAATATACTAATTCTAGGATTGATGATATTAGTGCTGTAGCTGACTCAAACAGCAATATTCATTTGTTTTACACAAGAAGAAATGGTGGCGCAAGTGATGTGCTTTATAAGAAATTTAATGGATCTATGTGGACTGATCCTGAATTAGTTGGTGATTTAGCGATTACAAGCTTACGTACAGGTATTGATTCTGAGGATAGAATCTATCTAACTTGGTTTGGCGGTGATACGGCCTATTATACCTATTGTGATCAGATAGGAGAACAACAGGTATGGAGTAAAGTACTTCCTATTAGTAGCAAAGGTTATAGCATTAGATCTTTTTTTGATTTTGATAAGGATAATAATTTATATTGTGTTGGCAAATCAATGGATCCCATATATTCCTATTTTTTTAAGTATAATAAATTTTCAGGTGAGTGGACATTTGAAAAAATGTTCGATTTTAGCTCACTGGCTTGTGGGATTACCATTTCAAATGATAATATTTTTTATTCGAATATTTCAGTTGGACCCACAAATAGTGATAATATAAGCTATATAACGAATAAGACAGTATCTGATACATTGTGGTCAGACATAGAAGAAATAGGAGAAAATAATGATTTTAGATATAAAGAAATGTTTATAGATAGTAGCGATGTTATACATTTATTTGAAATGCATTATGGTGATAAATCTTGTCTTTCATACACTTCAAATCTGGGAATTTGGATTACAGATATTTTCTGTATGGATTCTTTTTATACTTATGGTAATTTTGATGTTTGTTTTGATAAAATAGACAATTTCTATATTACATATACTGAAGGGAATCCAGATACACATAGTGGGGCTGTTTTTTTTCAAACTAAACGAATTGATACAAGTATTAGTAATAATGATCAACTGGTAGTACAAGATTACGAATTATCACAGAACTATCCTAATCCGTTCAATCCTATGACAACCATAGAGTTTGGTTTACCCAAAGATCAGGATGTTAATCTGTCTGTTTATAATTCAAAAGGGGAGTTAATAGATGTATTTCTTAATCAAAAATTACATCAGGGTAAACATAAGGTTACATATTATTCTAGAAATTTAAAATCAGGTGTCTATTTTTACACACTCAAAACAGAAGAAAAGAAGATCACAAAGAAAATGGTATTCGTTAAATAAAAATAGGGAGGTAAAGTATGAAATATATTTTTATGATAATAGTTTTTGCCACTTCCCTTCTTGCACAGTGGGATTGGAGTATTCCAGTTCAATTATCTGAAACTAGTAACTATCCTGATACTTGGCACTATGAGACTGCTATTACAATAGATCATAATAATGTGATATATGTATTTTGGATTACAAATATCGAAATTGAACCATGGAAATGGTATTCCATAATTGAGTATCGTAAATCTACAGACGGTGGTAATTCATGGAGTATAACAGAAAACCTAACACCTGAGTATACAACGGAAAGAATTTATGATATAAGAGCAGTAACTGATTTAAGTAATAATATTCATTTATTCTATAAACGTTCAAAGATTGGCACTGAATTTGATAACATATTTTATAAAAAATTTAATAGTTTTAGTTGGACATCTCCTGAAATGATTGGAGATTATGTAGTAAGTACATTTAGAGCAGGTATTGATTCTGAGAATAGGATTTATCTAACTTGGTTCGGTGGAGATACCACCTATTATAGATATTGTGAATTTATAGGTATTCAGCAAATATGGAGTGACACTTATCCAATTGAGGGGGATTTTGGAGTAAATTCTTCTTTTGAATTTGATCGTAACAATAATCTTTATTGTCTCGGTACTCATGTTTATGATATTGAGCCTTATTTGTTGCAATTTAATGTATTTACAAAAAAATGGTCAGCTGATAAAATGTTCGAATTTAGATCTTCAGCATGTGAGCTTGCAATTTCAGATGAAAATATAATTTATGCAAATATATCAGTTGGTCCTACTAATCGTGATAATATCAGTTATATGACAAGTACAGATTTATATGATTCTTTATGGACTGATACAATATCAGTGGGTAATAATAATAATTTCAGCTATAAAGAAATGTTTATTGATAGTGCTGATGTGATACATTTATTTGAACTACATTATGAAGAAAAAACATGCCTTTCATATACTTCTAACCTTGGAATATGGATGACAGATATCTTTCGACCAAATACATCTACTCATAGTTATTTTAATTTTGATGTAGTTTTTGATAATATTGATAATTTTTATATTACATACAAAGAGCATGAGACTGAAACTTTTAACACAACAATTTATTTTCAAACTAAACGAATTGACACTGAAATAATTAATAATGAAAATTTGATAATTTCTGACTATGAATTGTCCCAAAATTATCCTAATCCGTTCAATCCAATGACGACTATTGAGTTTGCTATACCACAAGATCAAATTGTGAATTTATCGATTTATAATTCCAAAGGAGAATTAATTGATGTTTTAGTTGATAGGAAACTGCAAAGAGGTAAACATAAACTAACATATTATGCCAAAAATTTTAAATCCGGTATTTATTTTTATACACTCAAGACAGTAGAAAAAAAGATCACAAATAAAATGAT
>JAQICF010000209.1 GCA_027858795.1 Candidatus Delongbacteria bacterium
TCTTGGTATAGGTAAAGCATATGACTATTCTTATGGTCTTCACAAAAGGTGGTTTTTAGATGATAGAATATATTTTCTAAATTTAGAAGATAATACACTTAAAGTATACGAATATTAAACAACTTACATTTAGGTAATTTAAAGCTTCGATATCGGGGCTTTTTTTATTTTCTAAACATATACTATTTTTTCCTCTTGATTCAAATCCAATTTAGCTATATATTTTACTAAGAACACCTTCATACTATAAAACAACAGAGGACAATATCATGAAAAAGATACTTTTACTATTAGTTATGATCTTAACTATAAATCTATTCTCATTTGAATTGATGAAATTCATAATAGTAGAATCCCCAAAAGATGACATCTCAGAAATGAAAAAACTCACAAAACCGAAATTCAAAACCGGTGAAACAATGTACATGGTCTTCGATCTTGGTAATTGTAATATGAAAAATAACACAGCTTCTATCACCTACAGCTATGAACTTAAAGCAAGTATGAAATCTGTTTACAAATCAAGACCTGAAACGATCAATCCCGGAATGCAGAGTTTCTGGTACCTGATAGAGCATCAACTAAATACCGGACCTGGAATGTATCAAGCTATTCTAACTGTAAAAGATAACAATTCAGGAGAAGAAACTAAGAGAACCGTTGTCTTCAGATTGAAGAAAGGAAAATCAACGGGTTTTGTTAATAAAAAAGCTGCACCGGTAGTTCAAGTGAAAGAAGAACTGGCAATAACAGAACCAGCGATTAGTACACCATCAACAGGAAATGTAGATCTTAGTGTATCGTCAGGATCATTTATCAGTGAGAATGGTCTTTTGTCCCTTGATAAGAATGTTTATTTCCCGAATGAAGAAATAAAAGTAACTTTTAAAGTAATGAAACACTTTGCTTCAAGTGCATGGGTCGGAGTATTGCCAGTTGATTGTCCTCACGGATCTGAAAAAGTGAATGACGAAAATGACATAAGTTATAAACGCCTTCAATACAAGAATTACGAAAAGGGTGGAACAATGATCTTAAAAGCTCCGATAAAACTTGGAAATTATGATATAAGACTTAACGATAGTGACACTAACGGGAAAGAAATGGCTTATGTTCCTTTTACAGTTTCTGTAAAATCCGATATGATATCCCTTTCTACCGATAAAAAAAGTTATTTCCCAAATGAAGAAATAAAGATCGATTTTAAAGTTCATCCTGCATTTGCTTCTAGTGCCTGGATAGGAATAGTTCCTAATGATTGTCCGCATGGATCTGAAAAAGTGAATGATGAAAATGATATTACTTATAAACGCCTTGAGTATAAAAAATACAACGGTGGTGGTTCAATGACTTTAAAAGCTCCTAAAAATAGTGGAACTTACGATGTAAGAATGCACAATACAGATTCTGATGGGTATGAAGTTGCCAGTGTGACGATAATTGTGAAGTAGACTTCTTTTTAATCTTTTTAATTTATCTGCCATAATGAAATACGTAGGGGCGACCCTTGTGGTCGCCCTTTTATATACATTAAACGGGCAGGCACAAGACCTGCCCCTACGGATAATTTGCATTTGTCTTTATTAAAAAAAAGACCCTGAAATAAATTCAGGGTGACAGTATATATGGATTATTTAATTCTCCTGGATTCTCGTGCGTTGCACAAGAATGACAAAAACAGATTAATACTCGTAACTTGATCCACCAATAAACTCTCTAAGCAACGAAGTCTGTGGAATTTGTTCCTTTGAAATTGGTAAGAAGAAAGATAAGAACTTCAACAATCTCAATGCCTCTGCATATTCTTTAACATTCTCAGGGATCGCTTTGATCAATGGTTCTGCCATACTCTTAAGCACACAGAATTCATAAAGTAATGAAGAATTGAACATAATATCAGCTTCTTCCTGATAAGGGAAAATATTCTTCTCTTCACCTGCCCTGACACTTGGCCACCTTTTCAAAGTTTGCAGTGCTGAATGATTCCTATAATTGTGATCTCTGATCATCCTTCGAAGTAATCTATTGTCAGTAGTATTGATCCTGTTATGCCTGTCTATTGATACTTGAGTCAAAGCTGAAACATATATCTTATATTTATTCCTATTTTCTACGGATGGTGTAAGCTTCGGATTCAATCCGTGTATACCTTCGATGATGATTATACTGTTATCTTCCAGTTGTAATTCATCTCCATTAATCTGGCGCATGCCGTGATGAAAATCAAATCTTGGAACTGTGACCTTCTTGCCTTTGATCAATTCAACTAGATGCTTGTTGAACAATTTTATATCAAGTGCATCCAGTGATTCAAAATCATATTCGCCATTTTCATCTATAGGTGTTTTATCTCTGTTTACAAAATAATTGTCCAACGATATTATTACCGGTTTAAGTCCTTCAATCTGAAACTGAATGCTCAATCGTTTTGAAAAAGTTGTTTTTCCGGATGCAGATGGACCTGATATCAGGACTACATTTATCTTTGATCTTGAACTGATTATCTTATCTGCAATTTTAGCTATCTTCTTAGAATGTAAAGCTTCATCAATTTTAATCAATGTACCTTCATCTTTATTTTCTATATACTGGTTTAATTTCCCGACATTTTCGATATTCAGAAGCTGCAACCATGATTTATGCTCCTTGAAAACTTCAAACAATTGTCTCTGCTTAACTTTTTTCTCAGTCTTAGATGGGTCACTTATAGAAGGAACTTGTAATAACATTCCATCATAATAATTTACTAGATTAAAAGTTTTTAAATATCCGGTGGAAGGAACTAGATTTCCGTGTAAATAATTGGTTACTCCGTCCATCTTGTAAACAGAAGTGTATATTCTTTTTCTTTGTGAAAGTAATAATTTTTTATCATCAAGCCCTTCTTTTGAAAATATCTTAATCGCTTTCTCTGTCTTAGTCTTATATTTGATAAACTCAAGATCTTCCTTGATGATCTCCTTCATTCTTTTCTTCACTGATCTGACTATTTCAGCCATAGGTCTTCTAGAACTTATTTCTCGAATCTCACAATAGAATCCTTTTGAAACAGCATGAAGAATATGCAGATTAGCTTCTTTATGAAGAACATCTTTTACAGCCTTATAGAGCACAAAATTCAACGAACGAATATACATTCTCATTCCGTCAGGGATTGTAATATCAAAAAACTCAACATCTATAAAACCACTGACCATGTACGAAAGATCTTTGAGACAATTATTTACATAAGCACCTAATATTGGATATTTCAATTCCGGTTTAAATATCTCTATTAACTCTTGTAATGTTGTGCCAAATTCAACATTCTTAGAAGTTGATGTATTTATACAATTAACTTTAATTTTTTTCATTGTTTACCGTGAATTATTTTAATTTGTAGATAAGATCCATTTGAAAAGCACTTTTTCCTAGAGATTCCACAGATAATATTTTACTATCATGGTATGAGAAATTCATATCAAAATTATCCATCTTAAATCCCACAAATACTCCAACAGTATGCCTGAATTCATCTCCGATATCAGGTATATATGATGTAAAAGATGACGGTAGCAGTTCATAGCTCATGGATGCTGTAAGATTCTTATTAAAATGTTTTCCGAAAATAAGTTTGTGTTCCATAACCCAGGGATAATTTATTTGAGAACCATCTATTGGATCATAAAACATCTTATATGTTCGGTACATTGCTGAGTAAATACAATACCAGTTTTTTGAAATATATTTTAATCCCATATTTCCTTCATATCCGTTCAAATATCTATTACTACTTTCAATATCATCATCCAAATCAAATTCAAAATATGATTCTGATACTGCTCCAAAGAACATTGACGATCTTTCATTAACTTTAATATTGATCAGGAAACGTGCAGAAAATCCATTTGCATTCCTTTCATAGTCGATACCATCTTTGAATGTAGAAATAATATAATCAACCGAAGTTATAAATTGATGCTTTCCAAGTTCAGATATCCAACCTATAGATAATACATCCCTTTTCTTTGTGATCTCTTCATATTGACTATGATCGATGACTTGTTTGTATGGGGTATAAAATGCAATAAATGGCATTAAGCTCTGTTTGTAGTTGTAAACGATACTAAAATTCTTAGCAAAGTCAACATTCTCCATCCTGGTAATATTCGAATTAGGACCATAATGATCTCCACCTTGAAGCACAAATAAAGATGATGAAACAAGCAGTTTAGTTTTAAGATCGATATTATCAATATCAACTGGTAAAAAATCAAAGATATTCTGCCCTGTTGAAGATGATAATGCTGAAGCTGATTCATTACTTAAATTTTCGTTATAAAAATAGTAAGTTCCTGTATAGGCACTTAATTCCATTAATAAAATAAGTACTATTAAAATATATTTCAATCTTGGCTCCAAATATTATTTTTTATCTTCGTTCATGCTGTAGAAACGAGTAGTCGGATATGCAAGTTCGATATCCTTACTCTTTGCAAATTGCTTAAGGATCTCCTCCCAGATCTCATTCTCTGTCCCTCTTCTGATCCTTGGATTACATAGATACCTAAGTGTAAGGACCACACCACTTTCTTTTACTGAAGTATAGACGATCGGTGTTAAATTATTATAATTGATCATAAATTTTTTACTGGCTTGCTTTACCTTTCTTTTCGCGATCTCCTCATCTCCTAAAGCATGTTCCTGACCGATATCTAAAATAATCTTCTTCGCTTTTTCACATTTACTTTCAAATGTTATCATTACTGCTATCTCATTCCATATAAAATCGAAACCTGTTGTATAATTCGCCATTGATTTTATAAAAACCATTCCATTTGGAATATGGATCATCCTTCCTGTGCTTTGATCAGCATCAACCCAATTCCCTATCTCAATAATGGTGAATTGAAAAATCCTAATATCAATAACATCTCCCTTTTGACCATCGATCTCAATTCTATCACCGATCTCAAACGGTCTACGCCAAAGGATAAATATCCACCCAACAAAATTTGCAATGATATCTTTCAAAGCGATCGCAACACCTGCCGATAATAAACCCAAATAAGTTGAAAGATATTCAAAGTTCATCAGCCAGATTTTACCAAGAATAATAAGCAGCAGGATAACTCTCAGATAAGCTAAAGTTTTTCCCCACATAAAAATAGTTTTTCTGTCCTTGGTCTCCCTACGGACTATCCTCATTGCTATAAAATTCAATAAG
>JAQICF010000247.1 GCA_027858795.1 Candidatus Delongbacteria bacterium
GTTTTGATTCCTTCGTCGCTAACATCTATTTTAAAATCTCTTTCATTTGAACAATTGAATACTAATAAAATTATTGATAATTTTATTAGTATTTTAATTTGTTTACAACACATAAAAGGTTTTTCTTGTTTAAAATTCATTTAAGTTTCTAAAATAACAAAATTAATTATAATTTACTATCGAGTATTTGTCACAAAACAAAATGGCAAAACGCCATATGTCGTTTTTTTCTACTGTATAGTTAAGTTGTATCTTTTACAAGAAACATAATAATTACTAATTTAGCAACTATTTAATCTTTTGATTTTCTTTGCACTTAATGTAATTCGTAGGTGAATAATTCATAAGTGGGAGACCGTAGGAGGTATTCCCTACGAATAATTTGCATTCGGCTGTATTTTCTTTCTAATTTTAAAACATATTGAGTTGACTTTGTATCAGTTTTTTGAATATTTTGGATTGACTTTGTATCAAATTTTAAACATAATTGGGTTGACTTTGCACTTATTACTTATTACATTAGCCTTAGATATAACTTATTTAAAGGAGATTTGAATGTTTTATCGAAAAGTTATTAAATATATGTCAGAGTGGTCAATGAAAACAGATCGAAAACCTTTAATCCTTAGAGGTGCAAGACAAGTTGGAAAGACCACTGCAATAAATTTATTTTCCAAACAGTTTGACAATTATATTTATCTAAATTTAGAAAAGTTTGAGGACAGAGAATTATTTAATGAGAAACTTTCTATAAAGGAAATATTTCAATCAGTCTTGTTAGTTAAAGGTATTACTCTTAAAAAAGGTAGAACATTAATATTTATTGATGAAATCCAAAATTCAAATATTGCAATAAAAATGCTTAGGTACTTTTATGAGGAATTAAAGGATATCTTTGTGATCTCAGCGGGTTCATTACTTGAATTGATGTTGGAGAAAGGTAATATAAGTTTTCCGGTGGGTCGAGTAGAATATATGTATATGTATCCTTGTTCATTTTTCGAATTTTTAGAAGCCAATAATCAAAATAATATTTCTAATGAAATAACAAAGTTAAAAGTGAATTCTATTTTACACAATAAGATATCAAAATTATTCAGACAATATACTCTTATTGGTGGAATGCCTGAAATTATAAATAAATATATCAATAATGATAATATCATTTCTCTTAATCCTATTTACGAATCTTTATTTACTGCCTATTTAGATGATTCTGAGAAATATTCAAAGAATGAAAAGAATAAAAAGATAATTCGATTTTGTCTTGATAACATACCTGCCGAAACCGGAAATAGAATTAAATACACAGGTTTTGGAAAATCTAACTATAAGTCAAGTGACATCTCAGAAGCCTTGCATATTATTGAAAAGGCCATGCTTATAAATATAATTCATCCAACAACCTCTATTGCACTTCCAATAGTTGAGGATAGAAAGAAATCTCCGAAACTACAATTCTTTGATACCGGATTGTTAAATTATTTTATCGGTTTACAAATTTATTTTATTAAAATTGAAGATTTAAACTCAATCTATAGAGGAGTTATTGCAGAGCATATTGTAAGACAGGAAATAACGGCTATAGATATCAATAGTAATTCGAATTTGTTATTTTGGGTCAGAGAGAAGAAACAATCGAATTCAGAAGTGGATATTGTTTTGCAGTTTAAAGGTAAGATTATTCCTGTTGAAGTAAAATCAGGTAAAACAGGAACGTTGAGATCATTGCATCAATTTATTGATTTAACAGGATCGAAATATGCGGTTAGATTTTATAACGAAGAATATAAGATTATTAGCACTGCTACACCTAAGGGAAATGAGTATATCTTGATCAATCTTCCGTTTTATTATGCAGGAATGATCTATGAAATACTTGAAAAAGAGATTTAAAAAATTGAAAGTGATATTGTTTTCTCATGTTGTAGCCAGTTTTCTTAACACTATGAATCTGTCTGTTAAAATATCTATTTGAAGATTCTTTTCTTCAGCAATATATTCGATTGTTTCTTTTCTATATATAAATACATGCGTTAAGTCGTTTCTATATTTCCACTTTTTAAAATCTATCTGATCATCATATAACATTGTCATAACAAGTAACATCCCATTAACTTTTAATAACGATGAAAGGTTATCAATTTCTATTTTGGGGTTATGAAAATGTTCGAATACCTCACAGCTTACGATATAATCATACGTATTATTCAATATGCTTTTATCAGGAGCAAAGTATGGATCGTATTGAACAATGTCGTAGTCTTTCTTCTTTAGCATACTTAAAATAACTGGGCCGGGACCACTTCCAAAATCTAATCCTTTATGCTCTGGTAAGAATTTTTCAAGTACATAATCTGTAATTGGCATTGTAAAATTTTGATACCTGATATCATTTACGTCATTGTCATGAATTTCATATTCTGCTTTTTCTTCGTCAGCAGTAAAGTAATATTTTTTATCTTTTACAAGTGCCTTACAAATGTGACAGTCATAATAATACTCGTCCTTTTTGTTTATCAGTACCGACCCACAAAGTGTACAAATCATAATAATGATTATCCTTTTATTTAAAAGTGCCCCTAAAGCTTATAGCTAAATTCAATTAATGAAGTTTAGTTTACATGTTGCATGTGTTCAACGAGTTTATCTACATCCCATGAGTAACAGCCATTCTTAGATGGTCGAAAGTGATATTGTTTTCTCATGGTTTAGCCAGTGTTATGATGACTTAAATATTCTAGCTTCTTTTTTATTTTTCATTTTAAATAGTTTCTTTATTGCTAATTGTTTAGAAAATTTATCCAGTTATATTTATTCTCATAATATTTTAAAAGCTCCTCTGTACCTTTTGCAATTCCTGTGACCATTCCGCCAGGTATAGTAAGGAATGGATTTCCTGTTATAAGCCCACTTAAAGCAACAGGTATCGAAACAAATGTTGTTAAATTTGACCACCTTTTGATTTTTGGAAATACTGATTTAACTCGTCTATTAATTTTGTTTTTTTCTTGAGTAAATTCACTAGCAAATTCAATCGGATTAATACCAGTATCTAAAAAATCTCTTTTTTCTGAAATTTTGTTTAATAGATTTATAACTTGCTGTATTTCATCATAATCCCTTTTTTTAATAATTGATTTGATGTTTTTTTCTATCTCACTTAAATACGTATCCTTACATTTTAGCTCATGAGTACATTTTTGACAATCTTCTAGTTGATCAAAAAGATAAGCATGTCCGATTGAAATATTTGGCAAATTTAATTGAAGAACATTATGAAAAGCATGCAACTTACCCTTCAATTCCTCCACTTTATTTGCACCAATTCTGTATTTGAAATCAAAATAATTCAGCTCGTACTGACTAAATATACCATTAGCATTGTAATATCTTGATAATATCAATCCTGCATATATAGTCCACAGTTTTGGGATGCAATATTGATCATTATTTAGTTTGAAATAATTTCCGTCTTCATCCTGTTTAAATGACTGTGGGTACCTTTTTGATAAAATTTCAATGTCTGAATCTATACTATCATAAATCGAATTACTGATATCTTCAGTAATGATACCTTCAATATCAACAATTTCGATTATATTTTCAGAATGTAAAAATTCAAATATCAATTTTATAGCTTTCCCAAACGCTACTTCTTTTTGATTGGTAAGAGATGGGTAATATCTAGCATTAGTAATAGTTTCCCAAATATTTTTAGTTACAATTATTTTTTTAGCCCAAAGTAAAGTAGAAGGGTAATTAAAAAGCCAGTCAACATTATAATTTGAACATTGGCAAGCATCATTTTCAATCCCTAGAGCTAAACCAGTTACAAATAGTTTATTTCCCATAATTCACCTAATCCTTGTTAAATTTCTGAAGTACATGAAGTCGTTGTTATAATAAACATTATAATTACTAATTTCGCAACTCATTAATCTTTTGAATTACCTTAATTCAACGGAATTTTAGTTATCTATATCCTAGATTCCAAAATTAGTTCAGCTGTATTTTCTTTGTAACTTTATTAAAATAGTTATAAATGAAAAAGGGGACGATAAGAAATCGACCCCTACATTGTTATTTAATTCACCTAGCAAACCGGTCTTCGAGTGATCACGCAGTGATAGTATCGAGAAGCCCGTTACTATATCTTTAACCCATAAGGTTCAATCACCTTATTCAAAGCTTCCTTCCCTTCAAAGTAAGAAAGAAGAACACCATAATTCGTAAAGCTAACCCCTGATTCTATAAGATCTTCAATCCTGGCTGCTATAGCCTGCTGATCAAGCATACACCCACCACAATGAATAACAAGCTTATACTCCTTAAGCTTATCATACTCAGCAAAGACTCTCCCAAAATAATGATCAACCTGAATAGTCCCCTTCCCAAATAACTCATCCATCTTTCTAGGAATCTGAACTGTACCAATATCCTCACCTTTTCTGTCATGATTACAACCTTCAGCGATCATAACTTTATCACCAGGTTTCAAGTCCTCAAAAGCTCTGATACCATTAACGAACATTTCAAGGTTTCCCCTACTGAGAAAGTTAATCATAACAATAGAAAATGTAGTCACCATGAAGTTATAGTCTTTGGTCCATTTTGCAATAATATCCATACCTTGAGAATCAGTAATAAGAAGTTGAACTTTATTATCTTTGTTCAAATGAGAAATAAATTCATCAAATCTTTTCTTTTCCTCAGCAACCTCTTCAGACTTAATACTTCTCGCTTTACCCAGGTTCATTCTATATGCAAAAGTTGGAACATATCTTCTTACAAGATATTCTTCTATCATCATCTGCGGTCTTAAAAATCTTCCTTCAGGAGATTCTTCATCTATAGGAATATTTAGGAAGACTATTTTATCACTATCCATTCCAGGCAATAAAGGAGTCTTTATAGATTGTAATTTTGAATTGGATTTAATAAAATCTATCAGCTGCTTATAGTTGGTTTTTTCAATTAGTTCCAACTCCAAAACAGGAAAAAAGCTGTTTGGATTGAGTTTTTTCAGAAGATCACTTAAATGACTCGGAGAATCTTTAAAACTATTCACTATGATAAATAATTCTTTACCTCTCTTCTTCGCTAGATCAACTATTTCAGATTCTGTAGAATAATTACCATGTAAATAATCTTCATTGTTACTATTCAAAACCATTAGAACAATATCAGATCTCTTAAGTGCATTAAATGATTTAATTTTCTTCTTCTCTCCAAGTTCACCTGTTTCATCAATTCCGGCAGTATCGAATATCTTTACAGGACCAAGTTCATGAATTTCCATAACCGTGGTCTTAACATCAGCAGTTGTTCCTGGAGTATTGTCAACTATAGAAGTTTCATGCTGAGTTAAAAGGTTCATTAAGGTTGATTTACCCGAATTTACCCTACCAAAAATACCTATGTTAATTCTTTTCATCGTTATCTCTGTCTTTTTTTACTGTCATGCTGAATTTATTTCAGTATCTATCTTTTAATCCTTATTTTAGACCCTGAAATGAATTCAGGGTGACGATGTTGTTTTTTGTGGTTTATCGTGTTATTGGGGACGAATGGAAATCGTCCCCTACGAACTAACTACTGATCACTATTTGTACAGACGCATTACCATGCGTCTCTTAGTCACAATGTGTTGTGACTCTACTTATTTTTTCTCTTGAAAAAATGTTTCGAGTCTCCCCATTCATTCAGGGCAACGACTGTACCAGTTGATTTTATTCTTGCCATGATACAACCTTTACACTTTTCCGCTTCTTCATCCAAACATGGTTTACCTTCGTAAAGAAGATAGCTTTCTCTATATTTTACCGGAGTAAGATTAGGCATGATAACATTTGCACCTGCTTTGATAGCTTTTTCACGACCTACTGGATCAAGTGTTTGCATAGCAGTTGTTGCTGCAATATTTATATCCGGCATCATTAACCTTAGAACTGCAACCATTCTCAACGAAAGCTCAAATCTATCTATCTTAGGCATAAGAATATTTCTATCTTCATACATTGGTGTATCATCACTTTCGATATAAGGTCCCATTCCGACCATATCCACATCAAAATCTCTTATAAAAATCAGATCATCCGCAAGATGTCCTACATTCTGACCAGGAAGTCCTATCATAACCCCAGTACCTGTTTGAAAACCGTTGTCTTTAACACGGTTTAAAGCACTCAACCTTTCATCATAGCTGTGAAGAGCATCATTAGGATGATATCTGGCGTATAAGTCTTTATTAGATGTTTCTATACGAATAAGATATCTGTGTCCACCGGCTTCGAACCATCTTTTTAATACCTCAGATGTTTGTTCTCCAAGAGATAAAGTGATCCCAAGTTTACCATTTGATAGTTTCTTGATCTCTTTCAGCAGATATTCAATTTTATCAGTGAAATCTTTACTCGATACTTCTCCTGCCTGAATTACTAAACTACCATACCCTTCATCATAAGCAAATTTTGCACAATCCAGAACTTCTTGATCGGTCATGGTATATCTACCTTGCTTATCATTTCCACGTCTGATACCGCAGTAATAACAATTCTTTGCACAAATATTTGAATACTCGATCAAACCTCTAAAATAAACATTGTTGCCAATAGTATCATTTCTAACTTTCCCGGCTTTTTCTAGGAGTAATTCATGATCATCCCTAGTTGAAGGAGAAAGTAAAGTTATTATTTCTTCTCTTGTAAAGTCATTTTTACTTAAAATAATTTCATATTCATTCATAGGTTATTCCCTCTTTGCAAGGGGCTAAAGCCACCTTGTTCACTGTTTTTCATTCCCCTCCCGCGGAGGGGTGTCAGCCAATAGCTGACGGGGTGGTAGAACTATATTTAATAATAAATATCTCTTTTACCTTTTTTGATCTCTTCTACATTCTTCATAACTTCAATTCTTTTCT
>JAQICF010000009.1 GCA_027858795.1 Candidatus Delongbacteria bacterium
GTTCAATCGAACTACGAGACTTATATGCAGAAAGACAAAACTGACAGTATAAAAAAAGAAATTTCTGAAGTTTCTCCTCTAATTAAAGAAAAAGAAAACTCTTATACAATTAAAGCTAAGAATATTACTCACAGAAAAGATATTCTTTCGAATTTATTTAATTCCAGGAACAACTTAAAAAAAGCTGTTATAATCACTGAAGTTTTCAACAAAAAATATTAGGACTTAATATAATGTACACTGAAGAAAGACCATGGGGATCATTTACAATCCTGGAAGATACAATAACTTATAAGACTAAAAGAATCATAGTAAAACCTAAGCAAAGACTCAGCTATCAATCTCATGAAAAAAGAGATGAGCTTTGGATCATTGTTGCAGGTAAAGCGAAAGTAACTCTTGATGGAGTTGATCATATTCTTACTTACGGTGAGAATATTGTTATTTTGAAACAACAAAAACATCGTATTGAGAATATCGGTGATACCGATGTAATTTTTATAGAGGTTCAGACCGGAACCTATTTTGGAGAAGATGACATCGTCCGCTACGATGATGATTATAAAAGAGCGTGAAATCTATATCCCCAGAGTATGAAAATAGCCAACTTTTCTAATTTTATAGTTTAGTTATTATTTTCAATCTTATTCAAAATATTCATTATCATCAATGCTAATCGTGCAACCACATTGTGAGCAGGTATATTCTTTTTCTTCGCACATGATCTATCTCTCTCTAACTAACAAGGGGCTGAAGCCACCTTGTTCAATGTTTTTCATTCCCCTCCTGTGGAGGGGTGTCAACTTATAGCTGACGGGGTGGTCGTCATGCTGAACTTGATTCAGTATCTTTCTTTTTACCCTACCTCATCATCCATCTTTACTTTATCCGGTACAGATAACCTGATAGTCATCACTTACATCCATTCTTTGAGCATAATAATTCATAATTTTATACTCCGTAATAAACCTTTTTTTCATTTCAGCACGATCTTTCCATACTTCTAGCCCCCTAACAAATCCTTCTGCCCATGGTTCAACCGCTTCAGAAATATCTTTCGAGTCAGTCAGTTGAGGATACATTTCAAGGTGTTGTGCTCCATAGTCTATTTCAATATTTAAATCTATAAGAGTCTTAAAAACAAATGATGCATCTTGTTCGGAATCATAGATATGTTCTTTCTGCCCCACCCATAATTTCTCCAGCCATACTGAGGGAGGGATCATATCAGGAGAACATATAATTGCCGAAATAAAACCGTGCACAAATTCGGGTTTAATATCGTATTTGAGGATTTTGTTCAGGACTATGTTAAGATCTGGATATTTTGAACTTATTCTAAGTTTTGAATTATAAAAAACATCTCTCATACCCATTCCTAGAAAAAGCCTTGCATCTTTTTCCTTTATTTCTTCTTGAATATTTTTAACATCTGATAACTCCTTTTTTGTCATTCCGTCTTTTTTTAGAAAATCTTCCAGTATATCATCTTTTGCGTTATAAAGCATGAAAAGGGTAATCGCATCCGTCAGCTCAGGATTGTTATCCATCATATCCATATCCCATAACACCATTCCTCTTTTAAAACCTTTAAACCAAGTTTCTGTCATTTCAGGAATAATATTTTTTTCATTTCTTTTTATCAGAGGAATATAGTAATCATCCAAAAATCCATCTGTTATGTCATCGCTTATCTCAAGAAGAAGATCCTGTATGACATCTTTTTTTATGGGCTCATCCCATTCAAATTTTTTACCTTTACTCTTTTCAAAAAGATCTTCAAACCAGGTATCCCACTCGATCGTATTTGGTGCACAGGTTATTGCAGTCAGATATCCGTTAACAAAATCAGCATTTATATGCGTAATATTTTCAATTTCCAGAATATCTTCAAGCTCTTCATATCTTTCTATGTATCTGGCTGACATATTCTTCCAATTCTCCATTGTTAATTTTCAACATTTCCTTTGCCGGGCGAATAATGAATACGATTAGGGCAGACATAAAGCCTGCCCCTACATTCTTGGTATTCTTATCCATTATCGGTGGTAATCTTTTGACTTTCATTGTCCATTGTCAACTGTCAATTATCCATTGAACTTCCCATACTCTTCCCTACTCACCACTTTCTCAATCTCAGGATCAATGATCTTAACTTCGTCATAATCAAGCTCGTAAAGCTTATAAACCATAATATCTATTTTATTTTCTTCTTCTGTTGTATCTTGTTCTTTTTCTTTTTTCTTTAAGATAATATCAACAATATCTTCGAAAGGTTTTTGTTTTGATTGATTACTGAGAGGTATCGGGTAATATTCAAAAAAAGTATGTTTCATTCTTATCCCAGTACCACCCAAGGCACCTCCTCCGTAAAAATTTTTAATAGAATAAAAAAATAATTTTGAATTAAAAATCGCATTGAGAAACTTGATTTTTTTGCCAGTTATAATTCTACCAGTGTCAACACAAAAATAATTAAGATCTTTATCATAGGCAAAAGAAGGTTCTTGCACCATTTCTTGATAAACAATCTTTTCTTTCTCAAATTCTTCCATATATGCACAACTTCTTAAATTGTAAGGAGTATTGCCTTGGTCACATCTTTTTTTAATTTCTTTCCAATAAGTATCTAAATGTTTTTTCACAGCCGAATATTTCTTAACATCAATTCCCGGAATAGACTTACCTTTACTGTTTTTATAACCGTTATGAGTTGCTATCAACCACAGATCAGCAAATTCAGCTTTGTATTTATTTATATCCTTACCTCTTAGAATAGGCTTAATAATCTCTGCTGAATTCGAATCTTCTTTTATCAATCTATCTTTAGTTTTAGCATCAATTATAAAGGCTTCATTAAAACCAGTTTTGATACCGTAATTTATTTGAACATCCCAATTTTTAAGAGGAGTTCCGATTCTTTCTATCTTTCTTTTGATTCTAAATTCTTCCTTAGTAAGTATAATCCAACTCTCTTCTGAAAGATCATTTAAAACAATGAAATTATTGTCAACATACTGCTCTAATGATTTTTCTTTTGAGAAATCTTTTTTTATAGCACAAGCAATAGCTTTATCTTGGTTCTTTGTATTTTCAAACATCAGAATATTTGTATCAACTGTGGCACTTTCAAATACTTTGTAGCCACCAAAATCCACTAAGAGAATTGGATTTGTTCTTGTTGCGAAATATTTTCTTGTAGCTTTACCGTAATTTGCTCTCATCCACTTGTTTGAAGTTATGAAAGTTAATAAACCGTTTTGACTTAAAAGCTGATGCCCTCTTTCGTAGAAAAGACAATAAATATCTCCGGTTTTTTCAAAAGTTTCATAGCCTTGAACTTCCCAATCTTTTTGACATTGCTGACCACTAAATTTTTGTATCTGAACATAAGGAGGATTACCTATCACAATATCAAATCCTTCTTCAATCTCAGGATAAAAATATTTTGTTGCGAAGAAACCAATAGGTTTATTGTCAAAAATATTTTTGTAACTATCCCATAAATCAATTTCATAGGCTAATCTATTAAGTATCTCTTGTTCTTTTTTTACTTTTGATTTTTCATGTGTTAATCTATTCGTAAAATCTTTAATCGCATTATCTTTTTCTTTTACTTTATCCTCAATTAATTTTTCAATCTTTTCTCGTAGTTTTAGTTTTTCTTTTTTATTAAATGAATCAAAGTAAAGTTTTACCAAATCCTTAAGGTTCTCAAAAAATGGATCAACACCAAATAATTCATTTACTTCAACTTTATCTTCAGGTGCATCTATCAAACTATTTGCACAAACAAATTTGAACTCAAGGTTCGGAAGCGGAAGCACTCCCCTATTTTCTTCTTTATCATTTATTGTTTCATCAACTACAAGAGAAAGAAAGAATCTCAATTTTGAAATATCCGCTGCAATTGGCTGAATATCAACACCGTAAATACTGTTTCTGATTATGCTTAATTTATGCTTATATCTCCAGTCCTTGTTATAAATCCTATCATGCTCCTCTTTCCTTGCCTTCTTATCTTTTATTGTATCAAGATATTTTATTACAAAGTCTATTGAATCAGGATCGAATTTATCGAGTACCATCATTATCTTATTTAAAATTCCCATAGGGAAAGCACCAGAACCGCAGGCTGGGTCAAGCACTTTTAATTCATAGATTGCATCACTAACTTTTTGTATTTCTTTTTCAGTCAGCTCAAATACATCTGTATCGTACTTTATAATCCTCAGTCTTTGGTTCAAAAAGGCCACCGTTTAAAAATGGAATTTTATCAAATTTATCATTCCGAAACGATTTTTTTCTTTTTGGAATCTCAGTATTCAAAAGCTCAAAGAACAAAGGTTCAAGTATTGTGTGATAATAGTTTTTTGTTTTTTTGACCGTATCGTGCGATAGCAGATCATCCGGTATAAGCGGAACATCTTTATCAGATTCCTTTTTCTTTAAAAACCAAGTAAAAACAGTTCTACCGATTAGCCTTACTGCAAATTCCTTTAAACAGTTTTCATTATTCTTCCTGGGTAATTCCATCAAAGGTGTAAATACTTCTTCCTTATTACCAAATTTTCTTTTACCACCTACCAGTTCAGTAAAAAGTCTTGCAATATTTGTAAAGAAATCTTTGTTTACAACTTCAATATTGAATCTATCTAAAAGATCTTTTTCATCTTTTAAAGTACCTTTATCAAATAAATATTTTCTCGGAGTAAGAGTCTTTGCACCTTGACCTAAAAGAAAAGAATATCTTCTCGGATTAGAATACTCATATTTAATTCTGATCCCGTCTTCACCAAGTTTAGGTTCTATAGTCACTAGGGATAATCTGTAATGCAAAGGATCATTGTCCGGTACAAAGAAGATCAGTGCTTTCTTATAACCGTATTGCGACATAAGCTTAAAAGCTTCTCTTGTCAGACCAATTCTTGGATCATTTGTAGAATTATAAATAATTTCATAAAATCTGATATCCAAGCTCTCAGAACTACCGATAAGATTAACTTTTTTAATATATTTAGTCTTAAAATCAGGTATAATATCTTCGTCTATAAGATCAAAATCATCAGGCATAATATTATTCCTAAATTCCTTAATATATGTAGCTCTATCATATTGTTGATTACAAAATTCGCTCATGGTTTATCTCTCTATTGTTGATTTAAGTAAATCCTTTCCCTTCTCAGAAAGAATATATTTCTGCAATCTGCTTTGAGGTTTATCCGGAATAGTATATTCAATTAAACCCTCTGTTAAAGCCGGTAATATATTTGCTTTAAAATTATGATACCTGTCCGAAAGACCGATATTCAGTAGTATCTCCGCTCTGCTCCTTGGTGAATCGCAGTAAATTAGAGTGTCAATGATCCTATCAATTACTACATCATTGACTTGTGCTCTGACTTGTGCTCTGACTTGTGCTTTCTTCCCAACTTCTTCCCAACTTCTTCCCAACTTTTCAACCAATTTATTCCCAACTCCTACATTGCCATGAACAGGAATTACATCAACTGAAGCACCTTTGTGTCCCTCCTTTCTCCAGATTACTGTCTTAAAGGTCTGTTCATTCTTAAATTCGGGTTCTTTTAATCCAAATTCTTTACATAACCTGATAATATCACCTGTTCCGGTTCCCATTCTTTCAATATATCTTGTCTGATACATCGGTTCGGCTAAAAGCATATTATGTGGTATTGATGTATGTGGTTTTTTTAGATCTGCAACAGTTAATCCATGAGGTAATCTCCCTGGATTCCAAATCTCAAGTCTGTCTTTAAAAAGCATAACCTGAACACTTGCATTACTCGTATAATCTCTGTGAACCACTGCATTTACAATTGCCTCCCTGACAGCACCTCTTGGAAGTTCATATTTTGTCGGAACACGAACACTTTCTTCTCTTGTACCTACCCAGAAAGATATCTTAGATAGTATAAAATCCAGTGCCTGATCAATTACTCTAAACATATCACCTTTATAAACCTGATATGAAGGAATTGGTTTTTCAATCTCATAACCGTGAAAATGTGCACATTTTATTTCAGAATTTAAAAAATATTTCTGAGGTTGTTTACCGAAAAGAAGTATAGCTGCATTTGTAACCCGTATATTCTGAATTAAATTTAAGTGAGTTAAAATATTTTTAAAATCAGATTCCGGTGAAAGAGGAAAACCTCTCTCCTGTTTGGCGATCTTTACAAATTCAGAAACTTTTACGAGATCAATATCCTCAATATCAGCTTTTAGATGAAGAGTAGAATCAAAAGGACCTATTCTTATATATTCATTTTCTTCAAGATACCTGACAAGTGAAGCATAAACTGATGCTTTGAGATCCATTACAGATGAAAATTGCTTTCTTATTACAACCTTTTCTGATTTTTTTATAAGTTTTATTTCTTTTTGATGCCTATCACTGTCTTTATGCTCAGTAATGAAAATGAACCTTGTTAAATTATTATCAGTTGCACAGACAAACTCTCTTTCTGTCGGTGAGACACCATCAGAATCCTCATATCCATATTTTTTACCGAATAATCCTATGTAAATATCGCTGTTTTTTACTTCTTCAAGATACATCTGCTTAGCTGTTTTATCTGCAGCAGGAAGTTTTTCAAAGATGAAAGGTTCAAAAAATTTACCGAGCACTGGATCAGATTTTAGATACTCATAAAGCATCTCTCTTTTGGGCTCGAACTCCGACTGTACACTACTGATGAATATTTTTATCATATTAAATCAGTTCCTCTGCAAGAATTATTGTTTCATCTCCTGACTCTATTTTTTTAACTGTATTAAGAATCGCAAGAATATACCTTCTTGGTATTTGCTTAATAATTGTATCGAAATTACTTGCTAATAGATTGTTGATCAGTTTAATGTACTCTTTTGGTAAAGCATCATAGCTTACTACGGTTTTAAGATCATGTAGGTATTCTTTATCGAAAGGATTTGCTTTCATTACAATATCGATTTTATCAATAGCCATTGTTCTTGTTTTATCTACTCTGTGCTCTTTCTTACGGTCAAAAAGATTATTTTTCACATATTCATATTTTGAATAGAATAAGTCGCTAATAGATTTAGGTTCTTCAGATGGATCTGCCTTAAATAAATTAATCGCTTCTTCTGTTGTTAATGTTTTGTATTCTAAAGGATTGACTCCAATCTTAAAAACAAAATCTTCACCCTTTTTACCAAAAACAAGAACTCCTTCTCTATCCTTTTTTTCAGTTCTCTGAATTTTCACTTTAGGCATAATACTTCGTACTTCTTCCATCAGCTTTTTATCAATTTTTGCATTTTCAAGTATGTTTTTATGCTCTGCATCCCATGATTTTTCGTTCTGTATTTTATTTTCACGGTCATATATATCTTTATAAAATGAATTAAGCTCTTCATCAGAAGTAAGTATTTTTGTATCACCACCAAGAATTGAATTGATCATCTTCATCTTAAGTGTTGAAATCTTTTTAGTTCTTGTTTCTTTCTCACCTATGTGGGTTGGAAAATAATTATAAATAAACAGTTCATCGAAAACCTTTTTGTTTATCCTGTTAATCCTTCCAATTCTTTGTATAACTCTAGTTGGATTATACGGAATATCGTAGTTAAAAACTGTTCCTGCTCTGTGCAAGTTATAGCCCTCACTTATTGCATCTGTGGCTAAAAGGATATCATACTCATTCTTTTGCTTTGATTTTAAAATACCTGCATCAAAATTAGTGTAAATAACTTCTTTATTTGTTCTACTTGAGTGCTTTGAAGTATATCTAAATACTTTAAATTCATCTTTCATGTTTTCATAAAGATATTCAACTGTATCTGCAAATTCTGAAAAAACAATGATTTTTCTTTTTGGATCATTTTTTCTTTGCTCTTGAATAAATTTCTTAAACGAAATAAGCTTATAATCCGGTTTGAGCTCATCAAACCAATCACTTTTTATTTCTTCCAGCAAAGCTATGTCCTTCTTAATATCTTTTACAAATGCGTCTTTAATATCTTTCATGCCTGAATTCAAGTAATAAATGCAACACTTATGTTACTCCTAAGAATATAGCTTCTGGAGTTTTATAATTCAATGTTTTTCTTGGTCTTCTATTTATTTTGTCCACAGCTCTTTGAAGTTCTTCATCAGGTATATTTCTAAGAGAAATTCCTTTAGGGAAGTACTGTCTGAGTAATCCGTTCGTATTTTCATTCAGTCCTCTTTGCCATGAAGAATATGGATCTGCAAAATAAAAATCACATTCTAATTCCCTAGCAATATCTTCGTGGTATGTAAACTCAGAACCATTATCCGATGTTATTGTATGTATTCTATCTTTAAACGGTTTTAGCAGCTCTATCGTAGCATTTCTCACATTCTCGGCTGTGTTAAAGTCGAACTGTTTTGCAAAAAGAAACTTCCCAGCTCTGTCCACTATTGTAACTATTGCACCTTCATGTTTCGCACCAACAACAGTATCAATTTCCATATCTCCAAATCTCTTTTTTTCTTCTACAATCGCTGGTCTTTCAGATATTGATCTCTTGTTTTTTATACTTGAGACTCTCTCACTTCCGTACTTTTTTCTTCTTTTTCCACTGTGACGCAAATGAGTATATAGCTTCCCATAGTTTAGATAATCTTTGTAAATGTGCTTATATATTGTTTCATGAGATACCATTTCGATACCTTCTATTCTGCACCAGTCCGACACTTGCTCTGGGCTCCAATCCTCTTCGATCAATTCTGAAATAATTAATTCCATATCTATTGTCAATCTTTTGTTTTTGTAGGATTTTGATTGTCGATCTTTTACTGCTTTGTGAGCTCGAACGGGAGAATATTTCCCATTGTGTGAGTTCTGGTTTATCTCACGAGAAATCGTGGACCTATGACATCCTAATTTACGAGCTATATCTGATTGTGTATAACCATAATCCAAAAAATCGGATAATTGTCGTCGTCTGTCCTGATTTAGTTGTGTGAATTTCCTGTGTTTTTGCAATACAACACCTCCGGTTCAAATATAATAAACTGGTGTTGCATTTATTACTTGAATTCACAATGTCAATTTCAACAAGCCCTTTTCGATTAAGTTTTTCAATTTGCTTATCAAATTTATCATCATCGAAAATTGAATCTGAATCGTTATTTCTATTTTTTATATAGAAATTGTCAATTATAGGAAGGTTTCCCTTTTTAAAAATTGGAAATGTTTTCCTCTTATTTATCCAATCTAGAAGATTATTATGGTTATTTATCATATATGTAATTGATTTCTCGAATGCTTTCACACTACTTTCATATCTTCTAACAAGTAACCTTCTCATAAATTTAGCCAAATTGACCTGTGTCTGTCTAAACATATTGAAATCACCAAAAGCATCGTCTATTTCCTTTTTGTACTTGTCAAAATTTCTAAAGTAAGATATTGGTTTATATCTAGCACCCTGCAAAGCTTTTCTTTTACTATTTTCATCAGGATCAATTTTATTCAAAGTATCCAAATAAAGTTCTGATAATTCTCCGAGTTCATATTCCTGTGATACTGGGTCCCTAACAATAGGAAATTTTATTCCCTGTGCTTCCAAATCTTTCTTGTAAACTTTAATTTCATCAAGGTCAAGCCTTGACCTTCTTATTACCAATGGAGAAATAATATCTCTGATATCTTTGGATATTTTTTCAGCCTCTGCATTTAATCCAGGAGTTGGTTCTCCGGTTTTATTAGCCTTTTCAAGCTTCTTATAGTCTCCGATCAGTTTTGCAAATTTTTCTCCTAGATTTTCAACAGTTAAAATTGTCGATCTGTTAGGAATCTGGAATAAACTTACCATTGCAAAAATATCTTGAGGTCTGTTATTAAAAGGTGTAGCTGTTAAAAGCATAACTTTGTTACCTTGGCAGATCTTTCTCAGATTAACATAATCATCAGTCATTTCATTTCTATATTTATGTGCCTCGTCTATGATTATTAATCTTTCTGAATCATCCCTTTCGTAAACATATTCCAAAGCTTTCTCTATCATACCTGATGAAAATACTTTAGCATTAAAATCAAAATAATCTCTGTATTCGTCATCCCATTGATGCTTCAAGTGAGGAGGACAGATAATAACAGTTCTCAATCCAAGGTTATGAGCAACTGTAGAAGCAATTATACTTTTTCCAAGCCCTACAACATCGGCAACAATTACACCATTATGCCTTTCAATTGTAACTAAAGCTTTCTTAATTGCGTCTTCCTGATATTTAAGATTGATATATTTCTCTTTCGTTATCTCTTTTGGGAGTTTCACATCTTCTTTTGATTCAATACTAAAATACTCGTCAAGTACTTTCAAATAAATATGAAAAGGTGAATAAAGTTTATTATACCATATTTTGCTTAAAACGGCCTGCTCAAAAATTTCAAGATTGTCTTTGTCTACAATAATCACAGAGTCTTCCCACAGTTCCTCGAATATCTTTTTCCCTTCATTATATTCTGGCATATCTCTTATAACAACATTCAATTCAAATCTGTTTCTAAACCCAGCTGAAGTAAGATTACTTGAACCTGTAATCATTGTACCAGGAAAATCACCGCCCTGATTGTGGCTATCCTTATTCTCAAAAAGATACATCTTAGAATGATTAGGAAGTAAAGTTTTTCTTACTTCTAATTTACCTTTTTCTATCATATCAATAAAAACTTTAAAAGCTTTTGAGTTTTCTTCATTATCAAAAATGTCAGAGTTGTTAAATATTTTTACAAGAGACTTATTATATTCATTACGAATCTCCATCTTTGAAAGATTATCCTGATTAAGAATTTCAAATTCTTTAACCTTATTCATCAATTGCCTTTCAACTTCCATACCTACCAATATTCGAAGATGTTTTCCTTCAAGATTTTGATAAATTTCTTTAAAACCTGAGAAATAAAAATATCCTACTAAGAAATAAAGATTCTCAGATGATGGCATAATATTATTGACGACATCTGTTAAAAGCTTATGTTGATTTGTAATAAATTGACTGTTATTCATATAATAATCCTATTTTTATGGCTACACACTAAATATAAACAATCCACAAGGTCAAATAGTGACCCTTTGCTAATTTTATTTTGTTTTTCACTAATTTAAAGAATATAGCAGAACCATTCCATTAAGTCAAAACTAAAAACAATCATTTTCATTCAAATATATCCCCCCCGTTCAATATTATTATTTACTTGACTAAACTAGACATAATAATTATTTTTAGCAGTCTATTACTGCGGGCAATATGTAATTAATAATTTATTATAAAAATTCGGAGGAACAATGAAGGCATATCATGCTAGTGATATTAGGAATATCGCGATCGTTGGGCATAACTCGGTAGGAAAAACTATCCTTGCCGAAAGTTTAGCTCACTTAACAGGAGCAACTACCAGATTAGGATCAATTGATGAAGGAACAACTCTTTCTGACTATTCTCAAAATGAGATAGATAAAAAATACTCTATCAGATCTTCTGTAGTAGCTTTAGAGTACAATAATAAAAAATTAAATTTGATAGATTGCCCGGGATATGCTGATTTTATCGGTGAAACTTACGCAGCTATAAAAGTTGCTGATACAGTTCTAATTACACTTTCTGCTGCAAGTACACAAGGTACAGAAGTAGGAACTGAGAACGGTGTTGAAATTGCAAAAAAGTTCAATAAGCCTGCTGCATTCTTTATCAATAAATGTGATTACGAAAATGCGGATTATGATAAAGTAATCGCTAATCTTCAGATCGCTTTTACAACTTCTGTTACTGAATTTCAATTCCCTGTTGGTAAAGGTGAAAACTTTAAGGGTATAGTCGATGTACTTGATATGAAAATGTACGTGAATGAAGGTGGAAAATCAGTTGCAAAGGATATTCCTGAAGATGTAAAAGATAAGGCTGAAGAAGCTAGAGCTACTTTGGTTGAGAATATTGCAAGTACAGATGAAGAACTTATGGAAAAATTCTTCGAAGAAGAAGATCTTTCTCCTGAAGATTTTAATACCGGATTTAAAAAAGCATTTAAAGAAGGTATGATAAACCCTGTTTTCTGTGGAAGTGCTATTAAAAGTGTAGGAATCGGAACACTTGCCGATAAATTTATTGATATTTTCCTAGCACCTACAGAGAATCCTGTAAAGGCTATTAGTAATGATGCAGTAATTGATGTTGAAATTGATGAGGCAAAACCTTTCTCAGCATTTATTTTTAAAACAGTTGCCGAAGCTCATGTTGGAGATATGGCATATTTTAAAGTGGTTACCGGTAAATTAGCCGGTGCAACTGATGTTAAGAATAATGACGGAAATTCTGAAAGAATTGGGCAGATCACTGTTGCTACAGGTAAGAACAGATCTGAAGTTTCAGAAATATTTGCAGGTGATATCGGGGCTGCTGTAAAGCTTAAACATAGTAAAACAAATGATTCTCTATTCGATAAATCAGTAAATTATCATATAGAACCTATCGCACTTCCTAACTCGTTGATCTGGGAAGCTGTAAAAACAAGAGATAAAAAAGATGATGCTAAGATCGGTCAAGCTTTAACTGCAATATCAAATGAAGATCCTACTTTTGGATATGAGATCAATCCTGAACTACATCAAACGATCATTCACGGTCAAGGTGTAAAGCATATTGATACTAATATTGAAAAACTTAAAGAGAAATTCGGCATTGAGATCGATGTTATGGAACCAAAAATTCCTTATAGAGAGACTATAACAGCAAGCGCTGAAGGATCTTACAGACATAAGAAACAATCCGGTGGTAAAGGTCAATTCGGTGAAGTTCACATGAGACTAAGACCTAGACAACGTGGTGAAGGATACAATTTCGTTAACGCAATTACTGGTGGATCAATCCCAGCAAGATTTATACCTGCGGTAGAAAAAGGTGTTAATGAAACTTTAGTAGGTGGTGTTATTTCTGGCTCTACAGTTGTTGATGTTGAAGTGGAACTTTTCTTTGGAAAATTCCATGATGTTGATTCATCTGAGATGGCGTTCAAGATAGCTTCTAGAATGTGTTTCAAGGATCTTTTCAAGAAAGCTAAACCAAGTTTACTTGAACCTATCAATGTATTAGTTGTGACTTGTCCTGAAGATTATACTGGTGATGTAATGGGTGATATTTCTACTAAGCGTGGAAGACCTGAAGGCATGGAAGCAAAAGCTGGTAAGCAGATTATTACTGCTAAATTACCTTTGTCTGAACTTTACAGATATTCTACAACTTTAAAGACAATGACTCAAGGTAAAGGATCATTTGAGACTGAATTCAGTCATTATGAAGTTGTTCCTCATGATGTACATCAAAAAATCGTTGATAAATACGAAGCTTCTAGAGGTCAGGAAGAAGAAGAATAAACTATCATATTATTTGAAAGGGCGAATTTATTCGCCTTTTTTTTATACTAATCTTAATTGGAGATTTAAATGAATATTCAAATGGTTGACATGAAGAAGCAATATGCTCAGATCCAGGATAAAGTAGAACCTAAAGTTTTGGAAGTTTTAGAAAGTGGTATGTATATTGGGGGTCCTGAGTTAAAGAATTTTGAAAAAATATCTGCTGAATACATTGGCGTTAAACATGCCATTGGATGTGCAAATGGAACCGATGCTCTGCAAATCGCAATGATGGCTGCTGGTATTGAAGCCGGTGATGAAGTTATAACTACTCCATTTACTTTTATTGCAACAGCTGAAACAATTAAAATGCTTGGAGCAATACCTGTATTTGTTGATGTTAAAGAAGATACGTACAATATTGATCCTGAGTTGATCGAAGGTGCTATAACTGAAAAGACAAAAGCAATTATACCTGTTCACCTTTACGGACAGGCAGCTGATATGGATAGGATCATGGAAATTGCGGATAAGCATAACCTTGTAGTTATCGAAGATAATGCTCAGGGTTTTGGGGCTAAATACAAAGGTAAACAACTTGGATCAATTGGTCACATGGCAACTGTAAGTTTTTATCCTGCAAAGAATCTTGGTGCAGCCGGTGATGGTGGTTTGATTCTTACAAACGATGATGAATTAGAAACTAAATTAAGAATGATAGCAAACCACGGTCAGAATGAAAGATATAAGCATCAAGTTGTAGGTGTTAATTCAAGACTTGATCCTATTCAAGCTGCTATTTTATCAATAAAATTAGAGTATTTAGACGAGTGGAATGCTAATAGAAGAGCTAATGCTGAGAAATACAAGAAAGCATTACAAGATGTTGCTTTGATGCCATATGAAGATAAGGATTGTTATCACATCTATCATCAGTTCTCAATTCAGGTTGAAAAAAGAGATGAATTGCAGCAGTTCCTATTTGACAACAAGATACCTAATGCTATCCACTACCCTATTCCATTACATTTACAAGTTGCATTCAAGGATAATAATTATCCTGTAGGAAGCTTTCCTATCTCTGAGAAGATTGCTGAGAATATTATCTCACTTCCAATGCATCCAGATCTTACTGATGAAGAAATTAACTTTATCACTGATAAGGTAAAAGAGTTTTATAAGTAATTCAGATTCAAGGGCTTTAAGCCCTTTTTTTATTCCTTTACTTTGATCTCATAACCGGATGGTAGTACTAAATTATATTTTTTATCCAGAATATCTTTAGTTCCCCTCAATTCGTTTAAACTGGCTGTTTCAGTTATGATGAGAATAGGTACGTATATCGAAGATTCTGTTGTGATTTCGATATAATCTTCTTTATCAGTTAATTTGTGACCTTTAAATTCATCAGTAAGGTAATAAATTATAATTTCACCATTTTTTTTATAAAGCTGCTTCACTTCTACATTAAAGCGCTGAGTTTCGACTTTAACATATTTACTGCCGCAGGATACAATAAATATCGTTATTATAATAAATAATATTCTCTTCATAATTATTTGCACAAAAGTTAAATTACCGCAATAAATGTTGTAGTTTTTGGGATTAGGTTTGTATGTATTTTAAAAATCATATTTTCTCCATCAGTAACATAATAAGCTATAAATAGAGAAATGTCAACTTTTCAATGTTTTAAATAGGCATATTAGGAGTTTCAATCCACGCTCCCCGCGAAGGGAGCGACAAGATGCTGCTTATATTCCAGCTTGGTGAGATTAAAAGTGTAATATCATGTTCATGTTCTTCGTCACAATCAATCATTTACATTCCAGCTTGGTGAGATTAAAAGCTTATCATAGTAGGAGCTTTACTCTCCATTGCTCTATTTACATTCCAGCTTGGTGAGATTAAAAGCGACCTTGTCGTTATGGTATGTTAATACCTATTACAGATTTACATTCCAGCTTGGTGAGATTAAAAGGAATCCTGATTACTGTGATACAGTTGTGATGGATACATTTACATTCCAGCTTGGTGAGATTAAAAGAGTTGTCTCATCATAAGTTCCTGTTGTAGTTACAAGATTTACATTCCAGCTTGGTGAGATTAAAAGCAATATAATGCTTGCAGACTCAAGTGTAATAATCTTATTTACATTCCAGCTTGGTGAGATTAAAAGTTTTGGTATAGATTCGATGACGCTTCACGAACTGCATTTACATTCCAGCTTGGTGAGATTAAAAGTGGATTAACATCAGGTCTTATCGTAATGTCAGATGCATTTACATTCCAGCTTGGTGAGATTAAAAGAACCCTTTACTAATATTCTTCATAGTAGTAGCATTATTTACATTCCAGCTTGGTGAGATTAAAAGGTGTTATGCCTAATTAACCTTTAACAACAGCGAGATTTACATTCCAGCTTGGTGAGATTAAAAGTCATTCCTCGATCAGGAAAGCAAAACCGACCTAGATTTACATTCCAGCTTGGTGAGATTAAAAGTGAAACACTATCTTCGTTGTTAAAGTGTTTTTCAAATTTACATTCCAGCTTGGTGAGATTAAAAGTGAATATCTTGAGTTTGTAGGAATTGATACATTTGAATTTACATTCCAGCTTGGTGAGATTAAAAGTTGAAGTCCCATTGTATGTATCTGTGTAACCTTGATTTACATTCCAGCTTGGTGAGATTAAAAGAGAGTTCGAGCCTTCTCTTTAACTGTCAGATTCTTATTTACATTCCAGCTTGGTGAGATTAAAAGAAAAAGATCTTAAGCTGAAGAGAGAGACGGACGATATTTACATTCCAGCTTGGTGAGATTAAAAGGGATAACATTCCTGTAGTAGCTGTCCAATCTCTTATAGTTACAGTCCAGCTTGGTGAGAATCAAAGTATCTACCGAGAAGTTGAGGAGGGCTTTCTCTCTTCATTTACATTCCAGCTTGGTGAGATTAAAAGAGAATTCATTTAAGTTCTTATCAATCCCTTCTTTGTGATTTACATTCCAGCTTGGTGAGATTAAAAGTGTAGATCCGTTGTAAAAACAAAACTAAAAAACAAAATTTACATTCCAGCTTGGTGAGATTAAAAGTCAACAATCATTACTTTAATATCATTCATATAATAAGATTTACATTCCAGCTTGGTGAGATTAAAAGAACATGTTCTAGTAAACCACTAAATTGAGAATCGTTATTTACATTCCAGCTTGGTGAGATTAAAAGCCATTGCAGTCTGCTGAGCCATATCGGTAACTATATTTACATTCCAGCTTGGTGAGATTAAAAGTTGACAAAATACAATTTGAAGTTCACAAACTATTATTTACATTCCAGCTTGGTGAGATTAAAAGAATTAGGAAAAGATGTAATTGAGCTTAGTGACCATTATTTACATTCCAGCTTGGTGAGATTAAAAGTAAATTTTCATAAGCTTCTTCACTACTTACACCCATATTTACATTCCAGCTTGGTGAGATTAAAAGTAATTTTAAATATACTCACACCTATACATATTGAATATTTACATTCCAGCTTGGTGAGATTAAAAGCCGCGAAATTTTAGCTTGTTGAGGTAAAATTTCACAGCTTAGAGAAATATAATAAAATCCGCTGACTTATGATACTGCTTTCTTGTGCTTTAATCGGCGAATTGATTCAACTTATGCCTATTTCAAATGTTCTATCAGATTAAACTATTTATGTGGGTCGTTTTTATCTATATCAAAGAACTTTTTACAGTGGTCAGCGATAAATTATATAAAATTATCAGTTTTATCTTCTTGTATTCCTATTAGTTCTTTTTCAAGCCATTTTTCATCACGACTTTTGAAAAAAATAACAGAGTCGGTATCAGCATTAATTAGATTTTCTACCGCAAGTTTTAATTCATAATACTTACTTTCTGTAACTTCTCCTTCAAATACAGATTTCTGTATATGATGTAAATATTTTTTACAAATTTTGAATATTTTCTGCATCCTACGCTGACCGCTTTTTGTAATCGTTTGGATGTCATAAATCAATATCATATACATAATTCTACCACCAAATTTTAAAACCCTTATATTCTTTTTCACCTATTAAATGTTTTACAAGCTTGTATAGTTCTAGTCTGATCAAATGCTGATAAGAGACATTTCGTCCAAGTTCTTTATGCCTTACAGTTGTCTTTAATCGCTCGTCATAAACTCTTAAAATTGTCTCTTTTCCCTTTTTTGTGAGATAAGTATAATTCAGTTCTTTCTCAAAGCTGTTAAGAGTTATCTGGTTTTTATTTAGCAAAGAAAAAATTAATCTATCCCCTATCAATGGTTTAAATATTTCTGAAATGTCCAAGCTAAGAGAAAAGCGTCTTGTACCGGGTTGATGAAGGTAACTAATCAATGGATTTAATTGGGTTTTATAAATTTCGGAAAGTACAGTTGTATAAATCAAAGTATTAATAAAAGATATAAGGCTGTTTATCATATTGTCCGGTGGATTTTTCGTCCTTGTTTCAAACTCAATATCTTGATTAATTATTATAGGAAAAGCATCGTAATAAACTTTACGGATATTACCCTCAATACCCATAAGTGCTTGAATATCAGATTGGTTATCCAGTTTAGTGGATAGCATTGTGATTGTATCAGCATGTGTTTGCAGTTCATTTTTACCATTACGCAGATAATATTTTATGTTATGCAAAATATTAAAAGCACCTGCTTTTAATATAGATTTAGCTATTACTAACCATATATTATTAGAAAGATAGAAAGCTGATTGTTTAACTGTCAACATTCCTGAGTTTAAAGTTTCTTTTGGATAAAATGATCCTGTATAAAATCCATAATAGTTAAAGAAGTGGAGAATTATTCCGTTTTGAGCTATAAAATTGATCAACGCAGTATTTAAATTCATTTCTCCAAATATATAAAAATTATCAACATCATTTACAGGTAAGTATTTCTTTACTCCTTGCTCATTTGCAAATGACAGAGAATTATCTTCTCTTTTCAATGTACCGTTATTTAGTAAATAATAATTTCTTTTCATAATTTATATGTAACATAATTCATAATAACTACACTTCTTACATATTTTACTGTTAATAACTACTGGAGGTAATACTAGAATCTTTATCTCTTGTATTTCACACACCATGGTTTCGATAAATTTAACATCTTCTTCATTTAATTCGATTCTAATCCTTTTTTTTAATTTAGGATAATCAATTGAACCGCTTAACTCTGTAACACCTTTTAATTTTAGATAATAAAGATAGTATTTTAATTGCCAAATATGAGCATCTTCCATACTATTTGATTTCTTCACTTCATTTATCACTCCTTTACCATCTATAAAATCAATGCAGATTGTATTATCAATCATTATTGATTTTTTTTCTCGACCGTAACTTGTTTCGTCAATAATCTTACCAATTTCCACAAGTTCGCTATTGTGTTCCATTTGAATTTGATTGCAAAAGTACCACAATTTGCGTTTACAGATGAAAAAATAGTTGATCATACAACCTGTTATGTGGAGTGGCTCTGTCATGATTCTTTCACCTTAGATGAAATTATCGAAAACTTCGACTTGCTTTTCTTTTTTTATACGAATAAATCCCTTCTCGTAACTATAATCACAATTTATAATATCAATTTTCTCAAACCCAATATCAACATTGTTTCCTGTTTTATTCAAGTCGTAAATTCCAACTGAAACAGTAAAACTTAGGATTTCTTCTCTAGCTTTAGCTTTGCGAACTTTGAGTTTATCTTTATTTCTTTTATTTTCATTACTACTTAAACTTTCAACCCAATAAAAAACTTCTTTAATAATTTCACAATTATAGTCTATGATTTCTTTGTTTTCAGCTTTTTCATATTCTGATTTTGGTATTACACTAAATGAAAGAATATCTCTAAACATTTTTTGTACTTCATTGATTGATTTTTCACCAACATATATATCTTCAATATATTTTTTTACATCATTATACCGTTTTGTAAAACTGGAATCTATTATATTTTCTGTTGTTAGATATTTATCAATTAAATTAACCTTCTCTTCTTCTGGTAAAAGTCCTTCAATATTTTCTAAAGCATCTTTTGAAAGATAATGTATTCTTTCATCAATAAATCCTCTTGAGCTATCTTTACTTTTTAGAAGATTTGAATTGATTTCGGTAAAAATAAAAGCATTTGCTTTATTTAGCATATCAACTTTTTCGCCCTTACGATTAACACGACCCAATCTTTGAAAAAAACCATTGAGATCATTTAATTCAGTAAATAGATAATCGAAATCAATATCTAGAGATGCTTCCACAATAGAAGTTGCGACCCAAATACCACTATCTTTAATTTCTGTATTTCCAAATTTAATAATTTGCTCTTCTTTTTTTGCTCTATCTCTTTTTATAAATTTTGCATGCAATAAATTGATTTGAGACGCACTATTTTCTTTCTTTAGTGAAGCGTAAATCTCTTGGGCTTTTTTTACAGTATTACATACTATGAGAATTTTGCCGCCATTTACTTTATAGTGATTATTGATAATCTCAGCATCTATCTCCGTTTTTATAACTTTAACATTATGCCTATCAATACCTTTCGTGAATTTTGCAGATTTAATTTTTCCAATATTTTCTTCGATATAATCTTTAATAAATGGAGGTAGAGTTGCTGTTAAAATAGCAAATTTACCACCAAGTTCTGTTATTTTTTCTAATCCAGTAATCAAATAAGCTAACAAATCAGGAGAATAAGCTTGAATCTCATCAATCACAATTTTAGAATAACTTAAAGTAGCTAATTTTAGTTCAAAGCCATGATATTTATATACAAAATTAAAAAGCTGGTCTAAAGTAGAGATTGTTAAAGGGATGCTTAATTGCTTTCCTTTTTTACTATACTCCAAAACCTTATCTTCTTCAGATTCTGCTTCTTTTAAGTAATGTGATAATGTATCTGAATGAAGTAAAGAAACTCGTTCTTTTATATTCTCTTTAACAATATCCTTTTTTACTCGATCATAAATAGCATTTATAGCTGTTCTAAGCGGTAATATAAAGAATCCTTTATTGTCTCCTATCCATAGAAGTCCTGCTTCTGTTTTACCCATACCTGTATTTGCTACAACAATTAGATTATCATTTTTATTCTCAATACAATACTCTTGTAAGTCATTCCATTCGTAACCTCGGTTCATTAGGTTGTTTTCTAGAAAATCATTTAATGAATCCTCTAAAAAATCAGCTGGATATTCAATTACATATTCTCCACTCGCTGCATAATCACATTTATGTAATAACCCCTTTATTGACTGAGCTTTTTTATTAACCTTCAATTCTTCAAACTTATTAAAAATTCTTGAACTTGGTAACTGCCCACCAAATTTCTTTTTAAACTCTTCAATAAGTATCTTTTTACTATCATATTCAATTAAATTATTTGTGTGATGATGATGATTCATAATTGAATAACAAGCAAATAAATAATCATCTCTACTACAGAACATATCTACATTAATAAAAAGAAGTGATAACACATTGTGAGCTACTTCTGTTGTTGAATCGAAATTAGTCTTAACTTTAGATTTTACTCTTTTTTGAAATTCATCGTTAATTTTACCATAATCATGATATTCACAACAAATATCTAACAATTTATATGTTTCATCGTCAATATATCCTAAATTTTCAAGAATTCTAGACGAATTTAAAAGATCATCTGTATGTTCTCTAATAGTTTTATAAGGTTTCGCCAGCTTATTAAGGTTTATCATAATTATCCTTAATTAAAATTAACAATATAGTCTTCATCCAGATAAACATTTTTTGAATCAGAATCTATTTTAAATCCAGAAGCATAAAGAACCTTCTTCTTATGCTTTGAAAAATCTCTTTGCCCTTTTTTATTGATTTCATAAACTTTATTTAACCAATACTTTGTCCCATTAGCAGGAATACCTTCTTTTTGTTTTGCACCAAAATATATGTCTTCATTTTTAAGTAGTATTGAATCAATATAGGCTGAATTATTACAAGTTTTTTCTGAGTTTATCTGTGAGAATAGCTCTACAATTTTGCACTCTTTTACATCAACAAAATCTTCACTTCTACCAATAGATTTCAAGCAGTATATTTCATTTTCAATCTTTTGTAGTGTTTCATCATCTGATTTTATATGAATTATTAACTTAACATCATGTAATATTTCATAAAATCTTAAGGAAGTAGTTAAAGATTTGTATTTAGACATTTCCTTTGTATAATTATGAAATTCATATTCCTTAAACTTTTCATCTATCCTTTTTTCCTTAGCTTTAATCTGTTTTTCTCTCATAATTAAAGCCTTGTACTCATCCGATTTTTTATCTAATCCTTTTACCCCATCAGTTAAAGCTTTTTTCCTATTACTAAGAACATTTTTGATATTTCTATATCTACCGTCTTTTTTACACTCATCAATCTTGTTTTTTAGGTTCTTCAAATTTCTATATTCTTCCATTAACAATTCATCATGAACTTGAATGGTTACACCTTTTCTAAAGCTATTTCCTTGACTTTTCATTGCACTGGCAACTTTATCAAATGCGCTTGACTGAAAGTGGGAATTTTTCAGTTTAACTAAAATACCTCTATCATCCATCACTGAATCAAGAAAACAATAATCAGTATAAGGTTGTTTTATCAATGAAGTAAAACTTCCTTGAATTGATAAGTCCATTGGTTGATATTCTTTAAACTTACAAGCTTTATGTAAAGCTCCAATTACAGTAGAAAAAGGCGGAAGGGGATAAGTCATTTTATTTGTTAGACTTTCCTCTTTTCTATAATGAGCTTTACTTTGAGTTAATACTATGCGTAATGCTTTCATAGTTATTCTCCATAATATTTAACTACATCTGCTTTAAGTTCTTCAAAAAACTTAGTTATACTCATAGGATTTAATTGAGAAATTATATGCTGCTCGTTTTCAAAATTATCTCCTCTTAATAGAGCTACTTTAAATTCGTCACCAATTTTATTCTTTAGATCTTCGGTTATTGATAATATACCATTTTTAACTCTAACAACATTTTCGAAAACATGAGTTTTCCTCTTACTTAGACCACCAACTACAAAAATAGGTTCAGCATTGTCTAAATTTCCTTTTACAATTAAATTTAGAGATTCAACTGCTTCTAAAATTGCATTAACTCGATTAGATTTTTCTGAATTGCTTGCTTCTGTATCGAAATTCTCATCTTTTCCAATCATGTCTAAGTCAAAAGTTATAGAGTAAGCTCTTAAACTTTTATCGTATTCATAATTGTATGGCATCAAACCAACTTTACTCGCATCGTTTTGCACATTCATATTATTGTCTTTTGCGTAAGTCCTAGCTAAATGAAGATTATTATGGAATCTTGTTTCATTTACAAATGGTTCACAAGCAATTGCATCTGTTAGATAAAAAGAACTATTTCGAACAAAAGTCATATCTGATTTTTCAACCTTTACTTTTGTGTTCATATATCCACCTTCCAAAGCTTTACAATTTGCTACATTCAGTTCTGGACTGACCTCTTTTTGAGTTGCACCATCAACAGTTACTTTCAAATCATTATACATTCCACTTTGTACCATAATGGCATTCTTTAAACTTTCTCTACTTCTTGAAGCATAAGTATTACCATTTCTGAATACTTTTTGAATGGAAGAAACATTTCCAAGTCCCTCTCCATAATTAGATGTCATATTTGCTAGTATTGTTAGTGTTAGAGCTCTTTTATTATTTTGCATTTTTATCTCCTTCTGTATTTTCTTTTTTCTTCTTTTCACCAAATACATTTATAAATGTATATGCCAAGTTCTTGTTTGCCTCAAAATCTTCAAAAACATCAATTAAGAAATCCATCTTTACTTGTGTAAATGCAGATAGATGAAGCAATATCTCTTGCACTCTATCATAATCCTTTAGAGTTATAGCACTAATGAGTCTCTGTTCATAAGCTCTTATTTTATTCTCTTTTCCTTTTAGAACTCCTTTTGCTTCCATTGCTGCACCGTAGGCTCTTTTTTGTTTTTCGTTCATATTACTGTCTCCTCCATATATGAATTTATTTATTTCTATCAAGTTTTTAATTAAGAACTTATGGTTATTGAAACCCTTTAGTAACTGATCTATTACGTCGTCTAATTTTAGAAAATTCAGTATACAATCAATAACTTTTTTCTCAATATTAAGCCAAATATCTTGACCTTTATCTGATCTTTTAATGTTACAAGGTTTGGTTAGAATTTCTAAAGTTTCATTTCTAATTATTTCGAATATTTTAATTGCATCTTTACGAATATAGATAGATTCGAAATAATCTTTCTCTCTTTCTTTTTTAATAACTTCTACATCGTAATCAATAAAACTTGAAGAGTCTTTTACTTTAAAAAAAAGTTTAGATCTTGCTGTAAAATCTTCTTTAATTGAATCATTCTTATTTGTTTTAAGAAGTTGGTCAATAGTAAAGTTATTATTCACAAAAAAGGCTTCTCTTATCTTCGAATTAGTTTTTGAAAATGCGAATGGAATAAAATCAAAAAGTTTGCTATCCTCATAAACAAAAGTATTTTTATCTCTCATATAAGATACTGATTTACTCTTTTTACCCATATCATTGCTATAACCTCGTAATCTACATGATTTTCCTTTCTCTGCTAAAAGATTGTTTTCATTACAGAAATTATAATATAAAGATCGTCCACCTTTGTAGGTAAGTTTAATCAATTCTAGCCTATTCTCATCTATTATACTTTCTATCTCTTGTGAATTAGTACCATCGTACTTTTTACCTTTGAAAAGCTTAAGCATTATAGTATTACTAGATGTGTTTTTTGATAATTTATCATTAACTAATTTTATTTGTTCTTCAGAAGGTTTATTTACTTTAATAATATCTTCTACAAATTTATGATGCATAGAATCTTTAAAATGCTCTTCTGCAAACATTAAATACTTTACATCATCAATCTCTTTGGAATCAAATTCGATATAATCATCGCTTTTGTCATATTTAATTGAATGAAAGTCAAAATATTTTACAAGACCTACAATTGTTGCACTCCATCTCCAATCAGAAGGTTCTACTCTGATTTTTCTATTATCTAATTCTATTATCATTTAACAACCTCCATCATACCAAAGCCATAACCGTTCTTTGCTCCTAATCCAATCTGATAAAGCAGATTCAATAATTCCGGTTCACCTTTTAATCTAAAAATACCTATATAAGCCTCTACAAAATGACCTTTAAGTTTTACAGGTATTTTCTTGTAGTCTAAAACTTCGATTCCGTCTAAACTTAAAGATTTATTCAAGAACTGTTCTGCTTTCATAGCGCAATTTTTATTCAGTAGCGTGAAATATTCCGGGTCAGCAGGTGAATAGAATTTATCGTGATTGGTTTGAAGATCGCTTTCCTTTACGACAATCGGTGAAAGCATTTTAAAGACTGCTTCGTTTTTGAAAATTGTCTTTTCCTGTTTGTTTAAATGGATTGTTTCAATTTTTATTTTACATTTATCTTTATACTCAAACAGTTTATTTCTGCCTGCAAGCAATCCGTTGTAAAGCATAATACCTGTTTCAAAATCCGGTGTGGAAAAATTTACCGTGAAACTTTCAGATTCAAGGAAGATTTCTTCTTTATCGAATTTAGGATTACTTAAATATACTGCAAAAGTAAACGGTCTTAGGTCATGGTTTTCTTGTTTATTTTCGTCAAAATAGATTTTTCTTTCAAAGTCATTTGCAGCAAATGAACTCTTGAAAAGAGATAACAGCATACTTCGGTAATCTACAGGTAGCTTATTGCCGATCATTGTTTTCAATTTAATACTGAGACGCATATATCCTCCATTTTTTATTCACTTACAAGCAATATACAAAGACTACTGGGACATATAGTGACCTTGTGAAATATTTTTTCTATCTTTTACAATATATTTTGAATCTTAATCAATATAATACTATCACAAGTATTCGTAATATGCAACATTATTTATTAGTAATATCTAATCAAATAAAAAAAAGACCCTGAAATAAATTCAGGGTGACTGTGTGTAGCGAGTAAAATCCTACTCCAACCTCATCCCTAACTTCTCTGCGATCTGATAAATAGCATCAGCGTAGCTGTCACTTGTATTGTATTTTAAAATTTGTCTTATAATCTCTTTCTTATTCTTCTTTTCAAGCGGAATATACTTCTTCCACCCATTGTAATATAAAAAATTCCCTATACTTATAATTGCATCATCCATATTAGAAAGATCAGCCTTCCCATCATAATCACCATCTTTCGCTAGATGTAAATTGAAAGGCATGAACTGAGTAAAACCTATCGCACCAACAAAATTCCCTTTTATTTCATCAGCTTTAAAATCATTATCTATGCAGTACTTAATTATATGATACAAACTTCTTTGTGCTGACCGTCTTAGTCTGTTTATTCTATTTCTCTGCTTATCCTTATCAACATCATTCAATAGCGGGTTGAGTATCCCAAATTGCGCTTGCCCAAGTAAAACCTGGAAAGGATTTATCGTTAATTTGTATTTACCTAAATTTGTTTCCTTTCTGAGAATTGCAATAATGATCTCTTTATTCACTTTATATTCATCTTCCGTTCTTTCTAGAACATCAGCATGGTCATTGTAAAACTTCTCAAGTCTATCAAAATCAAATTTATTAACATCAAACTTATCAACTCTCTGTTGCTCTTTTATTGAATTTGGCTTGTAATAAAAATGCAAAGGGTCAAACCTTAATGTTTTGACCTGAGATAATAAGCTATCAATTTTATCTAATTCTAACGAATCTTCTTTTGCTTTAGCAATTATATCATGGTAAATATCATTATCTTTAAATTCTTCAAGATCAAAGTTCCTTAAGTAATCTCCCAGAAAATGATATTCGATTCTAAAAGTTAAATACTTTAAAAGTGAAGAATTATTCCATGCTTTATTTCTTTTCTTGAAATAGCTCGAACTCCCAAGATCTTCTAAAACACTCTCAACAAAATTTAATGTATCGATCTTATTTGTAGTTGTATATTTTACATTTAAGTAATCTGCTGAGTATAGATATATCTTCTTTACTAACTGATCAAGTAATCTTTCACCAATGGGAATTGAAGAAATAACTTTTCTCAGACTGTCTGACTCTTGCTGTAATTTATCTTCAATTATTTCATGCAAAAACTTAGGATCTTCATATAATTTTTTAAAATATAGTTTAGGTTCTGCAAATAATGAATTTGTCAGTAAAATTAATGAAATTATTAATAGTTTAATTTTTAACATATATATTCGTCATGCTGAATTTATTTTAGCATCTATCTTTTAATCTTTTGACCCTGAAATAAATTCAGGGAGACAATTACACCTTGTGTCTCTGTGTCAATGTGAGATTAAAAATCAATTGAGTTTTCGCCTAGGATCTCTTTTACACCCTTAACAAATTTTAAAGAACCCGAAACCTTGTAAGAAGAAGACTTTAAAAAATAATTGTCATTCTTAGTCCCGTTTACTTTAAAATACAGATCCTTATTACCTTCATGGCTCTGTAAATGTTTAATAAAGTTATCTACAATAACCTCATTAAGCTCCTTAGGGTTGAAATTGATCTTTACTTGATTTGTTTTTTCTCCAAACATTTGCTGTGCCCTTTCGTAATCATAAACTTTATCAACTATTAAACTGAAATATTCACCTTGCCTTTGAAATCTCAGCTTGAAAAAATATACTTCATTTTCATTTAATTTTTCATTGTATTCATCAAATTTTTTCGGAAATAATACAAGATCTTCATCACCATAATAAGTCGTGACCGTTAAATTCGCCATTGCCTTATTGGTTTTCGTTGTTCTTATCTTTTTATTTCTTAACATACCACCAAGAGTAAAAGTATAATTATCTGAAAAGGAGTCAGTTAAGACTTTCTGGTTTATGGATAATGCTTTAATCAGATCCTTGTACTTATCCAATGGATGCCCGGATACATATAGACCTATCAACTCTTTCTCCTGCTCAAGCAAGCTGGCTTTATCGAATTCATCTACATCCAACAAAGCAGGATGATTTATTACTATTTCCTGATCAGAATTATCCCCGAATAAACTATTACCCCAGTCTAACTTCCTTGAAGCTATTTTCTGAAAATGAGGGAGGAGTTCTTCTAGAGAACTTACTATTTGTGATCGTTTGTGTCCTAATGAATCAAGAGCTCCGGCCTTTGACAAATGTTCTATTGTCCTTTTATTTGCTTTGGAAATATCTATCCTTTCTAAGAAATCATAAATATCTTTGTATTCCCCACCTTCTTTTCTAGTATTTATAATTGACTCAATTGCCTTCTCTCCAACATTTTTTATCGCAAGTAAACCAAAGGCTATCTTTCCATCTTCAGTAGGAGCAAAATCCATATCACTGTAATTGACATCAGGTCTTACAATTTCAATTCCCATATTATCACATTCATCAATATACTTCAATACTTTATCTGAGTTATTTTTAACATTGTTCAACATTGCTGACATGAATTGAATCGGATAATTTACTTTCAGGTAAGCTGTTTGATAAGAAACATATGCATAACATACGGAGTGAGAAAGATTGAATGCATACTTTCCAAAAGCTTCCCAGTCTGACCATATTTTATCTATTGTTTTAGCTACTGGAACATTCATTGCGCTACAACCTTTAATGAACTCTTCATTTTTATTGCAACCTTCAGTAAACTTCACCTTCAAATCATTCATTAATTTAATTTTCTTCTTTCCCATTGCCTTTCTAAGCATGTCAGATTCACCTCTGGTAAATCCAGCTAATTCTCTGGAAAGCATCATGACCTGCTCTTGATACACGGTAATACCATATGTATCCTTAAGATATTTTTCCATCAAAGGATGGTCATACTCTATTTTTTCTTTTCCGTTTTTTCTGTCAATAAATGAAGGAATATATTCCATTGGTCCTGGTCTGTATAAGGCATTCATCGCATACAAATATTCAAATTTGTCAGGTTTTAGATCACGAAGATATTTTTTCATTCCGGCAGATTCAAATTGGAAGATACCATTAGTATCCCCTCGAGTGTACATATCATAGACTTTTTTATCATCAAAAGGAATTGTATCAATATCAATTCTTTTACCAGTAGATTGAAAAATGTATTTGATTGTATTTGAAATAATTGATAAAGTACTTAATCCTAAAAAATCCATCTTTAAAAGCCCAAGATCATCTAATTGAGGACCCTCATACTGTGTTATTACCGTATTAGAATCTTTTGGTGGATATTGTAAAGGAACATACTCATATACCGGTTTATCGCTAATTATAACGGCACAGGCGTGTGTTCCGGTTCCTCTTATAGTACCTTCTATCCTGTTTGCCATATCGATAAGTTCTTTATTTGTATCATTGGTTGAATAAATTTCTTTAAATTCTTTCTCTGCTAAACTTGAGTCGATCGTGGTTCCTGGTTTCGCAGATATTTTTCCGGTGATCTCATTCACTTGAGATAAAGGTACGTCCATTACTCTACCAATATCTCTGACAGAATTTCTTGCCGCCATTGTTTGATATGTTACAACTTGGCAAACATTATCTCTTCCGTATTTATCCTTAACATAATCAAGGACTTTTTCTCTCTCATCATCTTGAAAGTCAATATCAATATCCGGCATTGAAATTCTATCGGGATTAAGAAATCTCTCAAATAGTAAGCCGTATTTCAATGGATCAACATTAGTGATCCCTGTTAAATATGATATAACAGAACCTGCTGCGGAACCTCTGCCAGGACCAACTAGAATATCTTGTGACTTTGCCCAGTTCACAAATTCTTGTACGATAAGAAAATAACCCGGAAAACCCATCTTATTAACTGTTTCAAGCTCAAATCTCAATCGTTCAATAATATCATCAAATGGTATTGGTAGATCTTTTAGTTGTCTATCACTGTTTAAAAAATATTTTCCTGACTCATCCTTACCTATTCCGTATCTATTTTTTAGACCGATATCACACAACTGAATTAAGTATTCGTCTTCACTCAAACCATCTGGACAATCATACTTTGGTAATAATGATTGGTCAAATTCAATTTCAAGATTACATGAATCAGCAATTTTAACAGTATTTTCTATAGAACCTGGATAATCTTTGAAATTCTTTTCCATTTCCTGTGTTGATAATATTGAATAATTCCCACCCAGCATACAAAGTCTATTATTCTGCTCATTTAGCAACTTACCTGTATTGACACAAACTAGAGCATCCTGTATAATATCATCTTCTTTATTTATATAATGAGTATCATTAGTTGCTACAAGTCCTAACCCTGTCTCTTTTGAAATTCTCAACAATTCCTTGTTTACAATTTCTTGCTCTTTTATTTCAGGATGATGCTGAACTTCTAAGTAAAAATTATCCTTACCAAATATTTTATGATATTTCTGTGCGGCTTCTCTGGCTTCATCAAGCTTGTTATCCATTATAGCTCTGGGTATCTCACCAGCTAAACATGCAGATAGACCTATAAGACCTTCACTATACTCTTCAAGTAGTTTATAATCAATTCTAGGTTTATGATAAAAACCTGTCAAACTTGCTTGAGTGCATAAAAATAATAAATTCTGATACCCAGCTTTATTCTTTGCTAGTAAAACCAGATGGTTTCTCTTTTCACCTTTTTCTTTGATTTTACGATCATCAACTATATAAGCTTCTACTCCAATGATAGGCTTGATGCCAGCAGATGTAGCTTGTTTATAAAAATCTATTGCACCCATCATATTTCCATGATCGGTAATAGCCATTGCAGGTTGTTTTAACTTAACTGCTTTTTGTATCATATTTTTGGGTTTTGAAAGTCCGTCTAGGGTAGAATAGTGAGAATGATTATGTAAATGTACGAATGACATTGAAAGACCTTAACTATATTTTGTGATTATCCTGCTTACACACTACATCTTGGGTATAAAGTTCTTTTCTGACACAACATGTTGTATATAACTTAATTAAGTTAGATAATACTCTTATATATTTCAAATAAAAAATGGTCTTTTTTAAAATTGTTT
>JAQICF010000062.1 GCA_027858795.1 Candidatus Delongbacteria bacterium
TCATCGATCAGATAGGCTTTCTGTTCTATAAGTTCAATATCAAACTTCTCTGATTCAATCTTAATTATCTCAGGGTCATTTAAAAAGACCCGTTTAAGTTCCTCTACATTATCTGTAAGAGTTGCTGAAAATAATAAATTCTGTCTCTTTTTTGGCAATAGAGCTAATATTTTATCTATCTCATCTTTAAAACCAAGATTAAGTATCTTATCAGCTTCATCCAATACTAAAGTATCTATGCTGGAAATTTCTACTGCATTTGATTCGATTAATTCGATCAATCTGCCTGGTGTAGCTATCAGAACATGAATTCCTTGTAAAGCCTGCATCTGTGTATTTATAGAAACTCCTCCATAAACGGCCAGTGTTTTGATGCGCTTCGGAAGATCCAAAGCAAATAATCTAAATACTTCCTTCACCTGATTAGCAAGTTCACGGGTTGGAACTAATATCAAAGCATTAGCACTTCTATTTCTGGGTCCGAGATTACCGATCAAGTTCATCAATATTGGGATCACAAAGCCCAGAGTTTTACCTGAACCTGTTTTTGCGATTCCAAGGACATCTTTTCCTTTTAAAATTACTGGGATAGCTTTTTTTTGAATAGGGTAGGGCTGAGTTAATTCTTGTTCGACTAATTTATCTAAGAAAAATTCAGTGATACCTAAAGACTTGAATGTCATATTTTTTTGTTCCTTTTAGTTAAAGAGCTTATTTCCACGTCAAAGTTAAGGGAGTATCGTCTAATACCTTATTCATAATACTTTTTCTTCTACGATCATAAATTTCATCTTCTGATAATTTTCTTCTATTTGTTTTGAAAAAACTAAGAGCGTAATCTATTTCATCTTTAGCACTGTGTGACTTTGAATTCATTAAAATAAAGATGGTGTAATAGAAGGGATAACCTTCCCATCCACCTTGATCGTCTCTGCTCAATGTGATATTATCTATCAAGCTGTCTAATTTTCCGTGATTAGGGTTAGTAATCGTAAAGTAATTTATATATACTAATCCTGAGTGAGCACATTCACCGATATTGCAATCATCGGCTGCAAAACAAAAAAGCTTCGCTTCTCTGTCAAATAAGTCTAAGGCATCGGTTATCTCTTTTTCCTTCAATTCTTTGTTGAATAAAAATAAAGCCTTAGCAGCTTCTAGGCTGAGAATATACCTAATAGCTAAATATGTATTTATATTTTCACCTGTGAATAATCTTATTTTATTATCAAAAACTTCTGTCGTAGGATCGAACATACCATAATATTGTGAATCTTCACTATACCGACTATTCATTAAAATTTCAGCATAATTTTTCTTCTCATCAATAGAAAATTCTTTCTCATTGAATAAAGAGATATTGATTTCATCTATAATAGCATCTAATGTGGTATCGGAATTCATTTTATCCTATTTCTAATTAATGTCCAGACAAGGGGATCTGATCCCCTTGATGCAACCAATTAATCGATCTTTACAGATTTTTTATTCTCTAATCTTTCAATGACTTTCTTAGCCTGTCTCCCATAAGAATCGTTAGAGTGGTTCTCTGATATCTCAGTAAGTATCTCTAAAGCTTTATCATACTCATGCAGTTCTTCATAGCAAAGAGCTGTTTTATATACTGCAGTCAGCTTCCATTCAAACTTTGAATCGATCTTCATTAGGTATTTAACCTTCAAGAATTCTGAAATAGCTTTTCTGAAATTACTCATCATCATATAAGTCTCAGCGATAAAAAATTGTGTAGCAGCTTCATCATCACCTTTAGCTTCATACATCAATCTTTTAAAGTATTCAAGTGCCTGATCATATTCCTCATTTCTCTGATAAATATTGCCTATTTCTATCCTTTTCTGGAATACATCTTCTTCATCAGGGTAGAGAGAAACATAACTTCTGATCATCTTGGCAGCAGCATCGTCAAACCCGAGTTTAACATACAGGTCGATTATATATTTATAAGCTTTCAACTTCAGATCATGATCTTTTGGGTGATTGATTATACTTTGAAAAGCAGTGATAGCCTTATCGAACATTTCTCTGTTGTTATAGATAGCTCCAAGATGGAAATTTGTTTCTATTGATATATCATCATCAGGGAATTTTGCAATGATCTCACTCCAGGTATCGAAAGCTTCATCTTTTTTACCGATGTTATACATTATTACAGCTTTTCCATACATTGCTTTAGGTACAAGCTTACTCTCAGGATAATCATTGATCAAACCTTTGTAACCTTTAAGAGCTTTATCCCAGCTTTTCATTGAAAGGTAAGAATTTGCTTTTTCCAGGTAGAACTCAGGTTCAAATATATCTCTATCGTATTTTTCTCTGTGATCTTTTCTAAAATTCTTTAGAAGTTCATCAGCTTGAGTGATCTTATTCTGTCTGAATCTTGCGTGAATGATCTTTGCTTCCAGTTCAGTAGTATCTTCAGGTTTATAATCTTGAAGTATCTGATCATACTGCTTGATAGCCAAGTTATAATTGCCTTTGTCCAGGTCTATATCCGCCAATGTCATAGCTGCAAGGTAGCTTTTTTCGCCTTTCGAAAGTTTCTGGATTTGCTTTAAATTGTTTTCAAGTGATTCGGCATCATTTCTGGATTTATAGATATCATTCAATTTAAGCAATACTTCCTGCTTATCAATATCGTTGGTGGAACTTGCCAGGTAAGCCCTATAATAATATTCTGACTTGTCAAAGTTTTTAAGAGTAAAATAAATGTCAGCTATATTCTTAGAATAGTTATTTACATTAAAATTCCAGCGAGGGGAGATGATAGTATTATTCATCTCATCTTCAAGTTTGTTATATATGTTTAAAGCTTTGTTGTACTCTTTGTTACCGGAATAAATTTCTGCGATCTGCTCATCAACGGAAGCTGCTTTTTCTGAATAATAAAATTCCGTCTTTATAGAGTTAAGGTAAAATATTTTTTTATCCGGTTCTATTGTAGGAATTGTAGCAAGTTTTGCTAAAGATCTAAGCTTATATGTATCATTATTCTTCTTTGAAGATATGCTTTTGTAAAGTTCAATTGACTTATCTGTTTCGCCTGAGCTGTATAAGGCTTCCGCTCTTAAGAAATTTATCTCATCAACATATTTCGAATTTGATCTTGTTCCTATGAATTTCTCTGAATAACTAAGAAATCTCGGTATGTCTTTACTTTTATGAATATCAACGATGAACTTATAGAATAAAGTTCCATCAACATCATCAACGTTGTTTTGTATCAAAGCTGGGTATTTAGCTTCTATCAATTGCTTCGATTCTTCTGCAGGGAATAACTTCTTTGTCAGTTCATAAAGTTCAACATTGGTTTTGTTTTGTATTTTATTACTAACATCAGCTATCTGAGTAACAGCAGTAAAATGTCCATAAGCTTTTTTAAGTTTCTGATCATCAGTGTTCTCAATGTTCACCAATGAAGAACCCAGTAGGTATAAACATTCTGTATCAGGTTCAACATTCTTTGCCTTAATAACATCAATGTATTTATTTAAGTATTCAGCAGATCTGTAATAATCTTTCATCTTATAATAGTAAAATTTACCCCAGTCATAGATAAGCTTATCAGTGTTCTCTTCAAATAATTTTCTTGAAGAAAGATCAGCAATTTCATCTAAGAGATCTTCTTCTCTTATCTTGTACTTGATGAGATATTCTTTCCTGGACCTTGCTAAAGTGTAAAGCTCGGATGCGGAATATTTTTCGAGTATCATTTCATACAGGATAAGAGCATTGTTAAAATCTTTTATCTTTAGAGCAGACTCACCTGCTAAGAAAATTGCATTATCGATAAACTGAGAATGAGGATAGTTCTGTGAAAATTCTTTTAATATTTCAAGTGCAAATGAATATTTCCCTGATTCGTAGTAGGATCTACCTATTTTGAATTTAAGTTCATGAGAATTTTCATCTAATGGATATTTTTCAATAAAAGTCCTTAAGGCAATGATCCCTTTGTCATATTTTTTAGCTTTATTATAATTCTCAAAACTTGCCAACAAAGATATTTTGATAAGTTCGTCAGTTTTATTTAAGATAGAATCCAGTTGAACTGAATTTAAAAGCATATCCCCGGCTTTTTCAAATTCATTAAGCTTTGCATATACATAAGAGGTCTTGATGTTTATATCAAGTGTATTACTAAAACTTTTAGCTTTATCGAACTCTTCTAAAGCCTTAGTATAATTGTCCGTGAAATACTCAACTTCTCCTTTTAATAAAGAAATTATGTAGTTGTATTTATCAGGAATATCTTTAGCTTGATATAACAAATTACTCATTTCTTTAAATTTCTGATTAGATAATGCCAGTTCGGAGTATTCTATCAAAGCAGGGAAGTAGAATTTGTCTTTTGAGGAATAATCTTTAAATATCGTTTTTAGATCTTTTTCTGCTATAGCTAATCTTTTTTGTCTTACTGAGAATAACGCATGATCATAAAGCACATTACTTTTCAATTCTTTCACATCTGTTCTAAGCAATTCCTTGAAAGTTCTCTCCGCAAGAGCTATCTGATTTTCTTTTTCCTGTATCTTTGCAAGGATAAGCATAGATCTTTTTGTGAATATATTAGCAGGATAATTCTTTCTCAGAACTGCAATATTTTCTTTAGTTTCTCCGACAAGGTTGATACTGTAGAATATTTCGATAGCTTTATATGCATTCTCAGGTATCTTAGATGATTTAGGGAAATAGTTTTTCAACTGTAAATAATAACGTGCTGATTTTTCTTTGTCCGAGTTCTCTAATAGTTCAGCTGACTTTGTAATTGCAAGCTCACAATATTCAGATCTTGGATAGTTTAATATGATCTTTTGATAGTTTGATAAGGCTTTTTCATTTTCATTAAGCTGTAAATAACAGTCGGCCAAATGATACTGTACTTTAGGAGCTGAAATAGAAGATCCATAGGTTTCCAGGAAGGATCGGAACTGTGTAATAGCCACATCGTATATTTTATTATTATATAATTTGAAGCCGTAGGCTAATTCAGAACTTTCGTCCGACTGTGAGAATGATAGGGACGATAAAAGCATGATTAAAATTAGAATGTGTTTTATTGATCTCATATTTTTACTCCCGTGTCATCCTGAATTCATTTCAGGATCTTTTTTTTAAAGAGGGGACGAAAAGAAATCGTCCCCTACATTTTTTTCGGGCACAAGATGTTGTGCCCCTACGAAACCCTTTGTGTTCGTACGGGCTCAACAATTTGAGCCCTTATGTTTTTACAATATATTTTTCAACCTTATTCAGATCTTCACTGTTTACAACTGCTTCAACTATGACTCCTTCGTCAGTGAATTCTTTTGAAATCACATTCCCGAAATCATGTAGCTGAGCCAGTAATTTCTGTTCTTCAAATGGGAATAATAGCTTATATACGCTTGAAAGATTTAGCATGTCGTCAATTTTTTTAAGAAGTTTTTCGATATTTTCTCCTGTCACAGCTGAAATAATAACTGATTTTGGGTATTTATCGATAAAAATCTCTTCTCTGACCCTGTGCTCTGAAAGCATATCAACTTTGTTAAAGACCAATACAGAAGGTATCTCATGTGCTTCAATTTCCTTCAATACAATATCAACAGCTTTGATCTGCTCTTCACAATTATCATCAGATATATCAACAACATGAACCAACAGGTCCGCATCGTTCACATCTTTCAATGTGGCTCTAAAAGATGCAACAAGATTTCCAGGAAGTGAAGAAATGAATCCCACAGTGTCCGAAAGTATTATGCTCTTACCTTTCTCAAGTTCAAGTGACCTTGCGGTAGAATCTAAAGTTGCAAATAATTTATCCTCAACAAGTACATCAGCACCGGTGACTTTATTGAATAAGGTTGATTTCCCCGAATTGGTATAACCAACAAGACAAACCTTCTTTATGTTCTCTCTCTGCTTTCTCTGAGTGATCTTCTGCTTCATTATATGGCTAAGTTCTTCACCGATCTTTCCGATCTCATGCCTGACGATCCTTTTATCAACTTCAATCTGCTTTTCACCCATACCTCTTGATGCACCGGTTCCACTACCAGAAGCACCCCTTTCTCTATCTAAATGTCCCCAGAGTTTCTTTAATCGAGGTAGTTGATACTTTAGTTCTGCCAATCTTACTTCAAGCTTAGCTTCTTTGGTTCTGGCATGGTCATGAAAGATGGCCAGGATCAACTCAGTTCTGTCGATAGCTTCAATTTCATGTTTTTTTAAGATATTCCTACCCTGTGTAGGTGATAGTTCATTGTCAAATATTAGGATATCAGCTTCGACCATTTCCATCTTGGCTTTAATATCTTCCAAAAAACCTTTTCCAACATAAGTTGACTTCTCTATTCCTTTTCTTGATTGAATGAATTTCCCTTTTGTTTCAATCCCTGCTGTATCCGCAAGTCTTTCAAGCTCTTCAAGTGAAATTTCTTTCTGCTCAAGGTCTCTTTTATTTAAACATACTCCAACTAAAAAAGCTTTGGGTATTATTTTTTCTATAATCGTTTCCATGTTTCTCCTGTGCTAGAGACGCAAAATATTGCGTCTTTACAATAGTTTTGAGGCTAGTTCTGATAATTCAGAACGTTCTCCTTTTCTCAATGTGATGTGTGCATATAATTCTTGATTCTCCAAACGGTCAATTATGTATGATAGTCCGTTTGAACCTGAATCCAGAAAAGGTGTATCTATCTGGTAAATGTCACCAGTGAACACAACTTTTGTACCTACACCTGCTCTTGTAATGATTGTCTTTACTTCATGAGGGGATAAGTTCTGAGCTTCATCAACGATGAAGTATACATTACTTAGAGTTCGTCCTCTGATATATGCGAGAGGGGAGATAAGTAACTTTTCTCTTTTCTGTAATTCATTTATTATCTCATACTGCTCTGATCCTTCTTTGAAATTATTCTGAATGAATTGAAGGTTGTCATATAACGGTTGCATGTATGGTTCTATCTTGTTTTTTGCTGTTCCAGGAAGATAACCGATGTCCTTGTTGCTCAGAGGTACAATTGGTCTGCTTAAGAATATCTGCTTGTAATTTTTTCTCATAGCCAATGAAGAAGCTAAAGCCAGTAAAGTTTTACCTGTTCCGGCTGTTCCGGAGATCGTTACCAGTCTTATTCTGTCATCCAACAAAGCATCAATTGCGAAAGTTTGTTCTGAGTTCCTTGGTTTAATACCAAAGACCTCCTTGCTCTCAACTTGCTCTATCTGTTGTTCAAAATGGCTGTATTTTGCTAAAGCTGATTTTTTGTCACTTTTCAAGATATAGTATTTATTAGGGTTCAAAGGAAGATCATCTTTCAATGGTGTGAATTCATCCACAGGGATCTTTTTATTTGTTAATAATTTACTTATCATATCATCATCTATTTCTTCGATGGTTTGAACACCTGTAAATAACTCTTCCAAACTTTTGATCTTACCTTCATTGTAATCAATTGCTACCAATCCCAAAGCTCTGGCTTTTATCCTTAAATTCATATCTTTAGTTACAAATTTAACTTCTTTATCAGGATTATCTTCGATATAGTTTACAGCTCCGGATAGAATATAATTGTCTTCTTTATTTCCTGAAAGTTTATTCCTAAAACCATTTCTAAAGCTGACATCTGTAATAACGAACACTTTTCCTCTACCTTCACCTAAGTCGATCCCGTCTGTAAATAAAGTTGCTTTAGGAGCATTATCACCACCTGAAAGTTCATCGATTTGTCTTATAAATTCTCTTGCACTAAAGTTCAATTGATTATGACCTTTTTTAAAATCATCTATTTCTTCCAATACGGTGATAGGTATTCCTATATCTTCACTTCCAAATCCTTTCAGACAGTTGAAATCGTGCAATATTACGTTTGTGTCTATTATGTTTACTGTTTTGTTCATTTCGGCTCCTTTTTTACGAGACGTAGTGGTACTACGTCTTTACGGTTCGTATAGACGTTGCACCGCAACGTCTCTTTTTTCGTTTTCTCTGGTACGGTTTCAAACCGTACTCTACATTCTAAAAGTTATATATCATATTGTTATTAATCAATAATAATAATTTATAATATAAATAAAAAAGTCCGCAAATATTTTTGCGGACTTAAACCAAGTGCTGAAGAGGAGATTTGAACTCCTACACCGTTAAAGGCACCAACCCCTCAAGCTGGCGTGTCTACCAATTCCACCACTCCAGCAAGAAATCTTAAAAGAATATTCTACTCGTTATCTTCAACAGGTATAGTATTCTCTTTTGCCTCAGTATTAGGTAGTGTTGTTTCAACTTTTGTCTCAACGGGAGTTTCTTCAACTGCATTATCTAAAGGTAATTTCGTGTCATCAAGAGTAGGTAGTCCTTCAACAGGGACAGTATTACCTTTTTGCATGATCAAACTTTGTTCTACAGTTGTATTTGAGAAATGAGTTCTTGAATAAAGACCGATAACAACAGCCAAAATAAAGAAAGAAGTAGTCAATATAACTGTGAATTTGTGCAAGAATGATGCTGTTTCTCTTGTTCCGAATGTAGAAGATGCTCCACCTACGCCACCAAAAGTACTTGAAAGTCCGCCTGCATTATTTGATTGCATTAATATTGCCAACATCAAAAATGCTGCATTTGCTACGAAAATGAATAAAAGAAAGCTGTACATTTTATATACTCCAATTTTTATAATTTCTAGTAATACCTAACGCGCCCTAATTTAATTATATTAGTTTAATAAGTCAAGGTTTATTTTAGCATTGAATGGCTTTGAAATATACTTGGAATCAATGAAGGTGTTTTTTAATGAAAAAAAATAGGGTACAGTAAATTCGTACCCTATTTTATTTCTTCAGATCAATTATTTTCTATACTTACAGCAACCTGGCAAAGCATTGTAAACTTTATCGTCAGCTTTGAAATCTTCGGTATCATGACCTTTGGATGCAATAGCTTTTTTGATATCTTCAAGTTTTACGATTTTCTTGTCAAAATCAATTTTAACTATTTGTGTTTCAAGATCGTAATCTACTGATTTTACTCCTTTGATCTTTTCAACAGTATCCTCGATCCTATCTTCACACATTCCGCAAGCTCCACCTACCATGAACTCCACTTTCTCAATTCCATTTTTAGGTATAACTTTGTCCTTCATTTTCTCGATCGCACTTTTTTTCTCGCCTTCTCCACAGCATCCACTTGCGAAAACGATCGCAGTTAGTAACAATACCACGTAAATTAGATTCTTCATTTGATTCTCCTTGTTTGTTTTAGTTGGTTGTTTTACGATTTATTAGTATTCTTTTGTAATATTTCCACATCTTAGCATAGCTGAACCAAAGTACGGATTCATGATCTTATTAGAATCACTAATCCAGTTTGCTCCTTTATCATTAAAAGCCATAGGGCAGAATTGAATATACAGTTTTGTTCCTGTTTCAAAATTATCGACCAGTTCTATAATAGAATTTGATAGGTCTTCAAAGATCATTCTTTGCTCCTCAATATCTTCTATCTGGGATATGTCAGATGCGTATTTCTTTATTTTATTTGACTTATCTAGGTAGCTTTGACCTTGTTTAGTATCGTAGAAACTAATTGGTATGTTCGAGCTCAAGAGATGAATTTCTTTAGCAATTTTTTTAGTGCTTGAATTATTAGATTCTACCAATTGATCTTTTAATTTTAGATAAAGTGAAATTAATTTATCAGTATGGTTTTTTACTTCTGCATTAGAAATATCTGATCTTTCATTGTTATTAACTGAATTCATCATACTTGTTTTACCTTGCAACTGAGCAGCAGCATCCACAGTGAAAAGAGCTTTATAAACTACTTCTTCGTCTGCAATCAAACCACTTTCTATCACGTAGTAGTCGTCAGTTTCTACTCCTAAAGTCACATTTCTTAATTCAAATATCGATGAATCAATTTTTACATAAGCTACGGATCTTTTCCCAGTCCAGAGAATAGATGTTCTGGGAACAACGATCTTTGGTTCAGAAAGCTTTGAATGAATTGTACCATCAGCATAGATTCCCGGTCTTAGAAGTTTCTCGTTGTTTTCTACGATGACACGCAGTTTTGTTGCTGAGGAAGCTATTGAATTGGAAGGGTCAATAAAATCAATTTTACCCTGAATATTGTTCAATCCATTTATATGTATTTCGATATTATCATTTAAGCTTACAAAAGGTCTGTCTTTTTCATATAAGTCGAACTCAAACCAAATCTTTTCAATAGAATACAGATCAAAGAGTTTCATTCCTTTTGTAACATAATTACCCTCAGAGAAATTTATCTTCTCTATTATCCCGGTGAAATCTGACCTAATATTGAATTCTTCGAATATTTTCAACTCATTTTCGATCATATTGATATCTTTCTCAGATATATTTAGTAATGATAGTTTTTTCCTTGTTGAAAGATATATAGACTTTGAAGTTGATTTGATCTTTATTGCTTCAAGGAATTCCTTTTGAGCAGTGATCAACTCAGGAGAATATATTTTTGCGATAATATCATTCTTTTTAACTTCCTGACCTGAGAAATTTATAAATGATCTTGTAATTCTGCCTTTGAAATGAGCTGATTGACTTCTATAAGAACTTTCATCAATAGTTGTTTTACCCTGAAGTGATATTTCTTTAGAGATAATCCGTTCAGATACTTTAATAGTTTTAATACCTGCATTATTGATTTCATCCGGTTCGATCAATATCTGATTGGCCGGTAATGATCCTAATCCTTTTTCCAGAGGTATCAGGTCCATACCACATAGAGGACAATCTCCTTCTTCAGGACTTTGTATCTGAGGATGCATTGAGCATGTCCACACAGTTTCTTCAGAATGGTCTTCAATAGAATGATCTTTCAAAGTAATATCTTTGGCAGAACTTGGATAGAAAAATATCCAACCCAGTATTAAACCCAATATTATATACGATGCAGGATTCTTAATTATTTTCATGATTGATCCCTTCGGTTGTTAATAGAAATGTCAGTTGTGAATATTCTGTAGCTATTTCAGATCTGATCTTTTCAGCAGCTATCATTGTTGCAAATTTATCGTTGTTTAATTCCAAAAGTTTCTCAATAGAGCTTCCATCAGTTGTTAAAAGTTGCTCCTCGATCGCTATAATCTTCAAATATCTGGCTATGATCCTTTCTTTTAACTCTAGTTTTCTTTGAAGATCATCAATCTTAAATTTTACTCTTTGAATATCAGTTAATAAAATATTCTCAGCAGACATTCTCTTATATTCAAGTGATTTCTTTTCATACACTTTCTTTTCAACACTTGAACTTGTTCTATTAAAATTGATCGGAAGATTCATGCTTAAAGAAGCAACAAAAGCATCTTTGCCACTGTCCTGGACTATCATATCTTCACGGTCATTTATAAAGATGTAATCCAAACCGATCGAGAACATTGGTAAGAATTTTCTTTTTGATGCAGAGATCTCATATTCTTTTTTTATGATCAAATGATCTAAAGATAGAAGAGAATTATTCGATAAGTTTTGTGAATTATCAGTATTTATCTGACTTGCACCATAAACTAACGAATCTGGAATATCGATAATTTCTTTTGTATCTCTATTGAGCAGTAGATTAAACTTAAACTTCAAGTAAGAGATATCATTTTCTATCTGTAACAACTTCTCTTCAAGCATATCTAATTTGTTTTCGAACATGATATTTGAAGATAGACTTGATCTCGAAACGGAGTTATTTTGTTCTTTGATCTTTGCAAGTGAGCGGTAGTTTTCGATCATTTTCTTTGTAAAAAAGATATCTCTGTTCTTAAAATATAGAGTGTAGTAGATCTGCCTTATCTGATGAAATACTTTCTCCTTAATGTTTCCATAATCATAGAAGCTTGAATTGACTGAGTATTTAGCTATATTCTCATCATCATTTAATAAGCTTGTCCATGGCAGTGATTGTTTGATCGAGATCTTACCAACTTGAGGACCTAATCTGGTTTCAACAGGGGAGATGGAATAGCCTCCACCAATAGTAGGGTCAGGTAAATAACCGGAAGCTTTTTTATGTTCGATATGTCCTTTGTATTTGTAATATGCAGACATCATAGATGGATTATTCTTTTCTGCAATTTTTAAATAATCATTCAATGATTTAGAAAATACTATAGTAGTGAGACACAGTAGATAAGTCATTATTTTAATCATTTTTAACCTCACATTTTTTGCATCCGGATTCTTTGTAAATACTGTATAAAACAGGAACAACAAGTAAAGTTATCAGCTCAATTGTCATACCTCCAAAGATCGGAATTGCCATAGGTTTCATGATGTCTGCACCACGTCCGGTTGAAGTTAATATTGGAAGCAATGCCAGGATAGTAGTTGCTGTAGTCATTAAGCAAGGTCTTATCCTTCTCATACCTGCTTTTACAACAGATCTTCGGATCTCATCTTTTGTTTTAGGATTATCTTTTTTAAAGGTTTGCTCAAGATAAGACATCATTAGAACTCCATCATCAGTAGCAATACCAAATAAAGCTATAAATCCTACCCAAACTGCCACACTCAGATATATAGTTTCTATAGAAAATATTTCTCTTAGATTTAGTTCGAAAATATTAAAATTCATGAACCAATCCTGACCATAGAACCAAATCATTATAAATCCACCTGCAAATGATACTAGTATTGCAGTATAAATTATTATTACAGGTATTATCTTTTTAAATTGCAGGTATAGAATTAAAAGTATGACCATAAGAACTATCGGAATTAGTAGTGATAAACGTTTTTCAGCTCTTACCTGATTTTCATAGTTACCTGTGAATGTATAGCTAACACCTGCTGGAACTATAAGAGAACCATTGTCAATTTTATCTTTTATTAACTCTGAAGCAATATCAATAACATCTACTTCAGATCTACCTTCAATTTTATCAAAGATAACATATCCGATAAGGAATGTATTCTCACTTTTAATGACTTGAGGACCTTGTGTATATGTGATCTCAGCGATTTCTGAAAGTGTGATGTTTTGATTGCCTTTTATACCTATTTTAATATCATTTATCTTTTGGATAGAATTTCGAAATTCTGAAGGATATCTCACTCTGATATTATATTTTTCCCTACCGTCATACATTGTTGTTAAGCTTTTTCCACCGATTAAAGTAGCAACATGTGATTGAATACTCATAATGCTCAAGCCATAGAATGCTGCCTTATTCCTGTCGATATTTATTTCCAGATATGGTTTGCCGACAATTCTTTCAGCGAAGACAGATTCTTTTTTGATATCAGGAATTTCTTTTAATGTCTTCTCCAGATCCAGTCCAAATTTCTCAATATCCTGTAAGCTTGAACCACTTACTTTAATCCCCATTGGAGCTCTCATACCAGTCTGCAGCATTATCAACCTTGTTTCTATTGGTTGAAGCTTTGGGGCAGAGGTAACACCGGTGAACTTTGTTGCATTTACGATCTCTTTCCAGATATCATCACTGGTTTTGATCTTGTCACGCCACTGCCTGAAATAACGACCACTTGAATCTTTGATAAGATTGTCATTCTCATCCCGAACAAATTCATTATTACTATCAGTTTTAAACCTGATATTATTTCCATCTACATCAACAATGTATTCAGTTTTATAATTTATAATATTCTCATACATTGAAATAGGTGCAGGATCCAATGCTGTTTCAGCTCTTCCGAGTTTTCCAACAACATTTTCAACTTCGGGTATATTATTAACTGCAATGTCAAGGTTTTTAAGAACTCTTAAGTTCTCTTCAATACCGGCATGAGGCATTGACGTAGGCATTAACAAGAAAGAACCTTCATCAAGTGACGGCATGAATTCTTTTCCAATACCAGGGAATTTGTGTAGAAGAGAGCTGTAAACGGCATTCGTTCTAATATTAAAATTCAACTTGTCGAAGGTATTAGCAACAGGTTGCATTACAGTACCAAATCCAACCCAGATTATAAATCCTATTAGAGTAAAGAATGCAGGTATACTTAGAAATAACATCTTATGATCAAGTACATATATCAATATTCTGTTATAAAACTTGTTGAATAGTACAATTATACTAAGAAATAATGATATAACTACGATAGTGAAAATGAAATTTGCCAGTGTTGAATAATCTGCACCTATTGGTGTCCACTCAAGATTTAAAAAGTATGCAACACTCAAAGCAATGAAGATAGAGAGTGAAAGTTTTATATGTACTTTTATCTTATGAAAGTAACTTATTGAAAAATTCATTATCGCTACAACAGCTATAAGAATACCGAATAAAGGATTAAAAAAGACTGCATAAAATATTCCTATAATAAATAATAATGTGCTCAGACTATAATTGACCTTTCTGCGATCAATATTGAATGAGAAAAGAATATGTGCTAATGCAGGAAGTATAAAAACGGCTACTAAAAGTGAAGATATTAAGACAAAGCTTTTTGTAAAAGCCAAAGGTTTAAACAGTTTTCCTTCACTTGCTGTCATTGCAAAAACAGGAATAAAGCTTATCACAGTAGTTGAAATGGCTGTTGCGACGCTTGGAATTACTTCTTTTACTGCATTAAATACAACATTCAAAGACTCAGAATAAACAGGGTACTCAATATTTTTTCTACGGAATTCATGTAAGTGTCTAATAATATTCTCAGTGAGAACTATTCCCACATCTGCTATCGTTCCGATGGCAATTGCTATCCCTGATAAAGCTACAATATTAGCGTCAACATTGAAGTATTTCATAGCTACAAATGTCATCAATACAGCTATAGGCATCAATACTGATATTATAGCTGAAGCTCTAATATTCATTACCATGATGATTATAACAATTATGGTGACAAGTATCTCCATCAGTAGAGCTTTATTCAGAGTACCGAGAGTTTCTTTTATGAGTGTAGTCCTGTCATAGAATGGGATTATCTTAAGTTTCACAATGCTTCCATCTTCGAGTTGTTTTTCAGGTAAACCCGGTTCGATCTCTAATATCTTCTTCTTTAATTCCTTTATTACTTTTAAAGGATTCTCACCGAATCTGGCAACTACAACTCCACCGACAACTTCAGCACCGTTCTTATCTAAAGCATTTCTTCTATCAGCAGGACCAATTGAAGCTTGTGCAACATCACTCAGATATATAGGTCTATTGTCTATGTTTTTCACAAGGATCTTGTTTATATCTTCCAGGTTCTCAAGAAATCCAACACCTCTGATAAAATATTCAACTTTATTGATCTCCAATGTTCTTGCACCCACATCAAGATTAGAATTTCTAACTGAATTCATAATATCATTAAGTGTTACATTGAAATGGTTCATAGCTGCAGGATTCACATCTATTTGGAACTCTTTTACATGACCTCCAATTGAAGCTACTTCACTTACACCATAGCTGGAAGCTAAAGAATATTTCACATAATAATCCTGAACACTTCGAAGTTCTTCCATTGACCATTCATTACTCTTGGTTCCATCCTCAGCAAAAGCTTCGATCGTATACCAGAATATCTGTCCCAGACCGGTTGCATCAGGCCCAAGAGTAGGAGTTACACTCTCAGGCAATGTTCCAGCAGGTAATGAATTTATCTTTTCAAGTATTCTTGATCTTGACCAGTAAAAATCTATTTTATCTTCAAATATCACATAGATAGACGAAAATCCAAACATAGAACTGCTTCGAATAGTCTTTATACCGGGAATACCAAGTAATGATGTAGTCAGTGGATAAGTGATCTGATCATCAATATCCTGAGGAGATTTTCCAGCCCATTTCGTAAAAACTATCTGTTGATTCTCTCCAATATCAGGAATAGCGTCCACAGCTACGGAATATTCATCAGAGAAGAAACCATCGGAATTGAAAGGTGAAGTAAACAATCCTGCTATCACGATGAATATCAGTAATGAAAATGTGATGATCTTGTTTTTAAGAAAAAATAGTATAATATTGTTAAACATATTTACCTCTTGTATAAAATTATCTAAAGCATTTAAATCACTTTAAATAGAAAAATAATGAATGCAATTAGATCTACTAATTGTACATTACTAAAGAAGTGTCATGTCTAACATCTAAATATTTGTAGAAAAGAAGTGCTCGTTTGATCCACTATCAAAGGAGGTGGTCTGATCAAGCGTGTTGATTTGTCTGAGTTTTGTGTTTGCAGGTCAATTGAATAATTAAGAAATGATAATTCTGTGATAATAATTACTGTAGTTATTTCAACAGGCACAGAATATTCAAAATCATCGTTTATCTTAATTGTAATATTGTGCTCAGAACAACAGTCACATTCTGTCTGACAACAGGAATCAGCTTCTCCATTTACAGCAAAAGAATAAAATTCATCGCCGCTGAAATGAGTTTCCAGTGAAAATCCGGTTGACGTCAAAAAAAAAAGTACGACCAATAATGAGATCAACCATTTTTTGGAACTTGAAATATGTGATAATTTTAATTTCATAACATCAAGCTAAGTAATTGCTTGTAATGAAACTATGATATTTAGCAGGAATATAGGTGAGTAGGATAGATCTGAGTTAAACGATTAAACCACCACCTAATACAATGTCTCCATCGTATAAAACTGCGGATTGCCCAGGGGTTACAGCAAAAACAGGTTTGTTGAATATTACTTTTACTTTATTGTTTTCAAGAGGATATGCTATACAAGTAGTATCTACAGAATTAAAACGAATCTTGGCAGTGCATTTTATCTTAGCAGTACTCTCATTACCGATCCAATTCATATTTTCAATGATAAGTTCACTTCTAAATACACCATCTCTAGCTGATATTTCTATTATATTATTATCAGGATTAATATTACTAACATACATTGGTTCGGTAAAACCACCACCCAGTCCTTTTCTCTGGCCAATTGTGTAAAATGGGTATCCATTATGCTTTCTTATTAATTTTCCCCCGTTTTTGACCTGCATAGTACCTGGTTTAATAATCTTGCCAATGTCTTCAACATTATCTTTTAAAAATCTATTATAGTTATCATCAGGTATAAAGCATATCTCCATACTTTCTTTTTTCTCGGCGGTTTTTAGATCCATATTCTTTGCAATCTCTCTTACTTTGTCCTTTGAGATCTGTGAAAGAGGGAATAGGGTTCTTGATAATGATCGCTGAGTCATTCCATATAAAAAATAACTCTGATCTTTCTTTGGATCATCACCCCTTCTTAACTCATAGAGTTCTGTTTCTTTGTTGAAGCGGATCTTTCCATAATGTCCTGTCGCTAAATATTTACATCCAAGCTCATCAGCTTTCTTTAACAATTCATCCCACTTAATGATAGTGTTACAAAGAACACAAGGATTTGGTGTTCTGCCTTTTAAGTATTCAGAGATAAAATTGTCTACAACATGTTTTTTGAAAATTTCCTGGAAATTAAGAACATAGTAGGGGATACCAAGTTGTGTGCAAACTGCACGGGCATCGTTAAAAGCTTCTATTGAACAACATGATCTGTCACTTTGTACATTATTCGGATTGTCAGGAGTCCATAAATTCATAGTTACACCAACTACATCATATCCCTGTTCTTTTAAGAGATAAGCAGAAACAGAACTATCAACTCCGCCACTCATTCCAACTAATACTTTAACTTTCTTCAAATTATTTCCTAAGTTGTATAATATATTACCATTACATCCATGCCATACTTCTTAATCGCTCTACTGATTTGATTACTGCATTTCCAGTAAATTCTATCTCTTCCATTGTATTATTTCTACCAATAGAGAACCTGATGGAACTTTGAGCTTCCTCTTCACCTTTTCCCAACGCAAGTAATACTCTTGAAGGTTTAACACTGCCGGCCGAGCACGCTGATCCTGTTGAAACGCAAACACCTTCAAGATCCAAAGCTAGGAGTAATGATTCACCTTCAATACCATGAAAAGATATATTTAGAACACCTTCGTATCCATTTACCAAATCACCATTTACAACAATATCTTTAACTCCTTTTGATATGATCTCATAGAGTTTTTTCTTCAAAGAAGCGATCCTTGGAATATCAGTTTCATAAGCATTTTGAGCTATCTCAGCTGCTTTCCCAAATCCAATTATCCCTGGAAGATTCTCTGTACCGTTCCTTTGATTTGATTCCTGATGACCACCAAATGTTATAGGCACGATCTCTACTTTATTCCTTAAATATAGCAGACCAACACCTTTCGGTCCATATATCTTATGTGCAGAAGCTGATAAAATATCAATATTCATAGCCTTTACATCAATAGGTACTTTGGTATAAGATTGTACAGCATCAGTGTGAAATAAAACTCCTTTATTTCGACAAAGTTTTCCAATACTTGTGATGTCGTTAATATTACCTATTTCATTATTTACATGCATAATTGAAACTAGTTTAGTGTCGTTTGTAATAGCACCTTCAACTTGCTCAGGTGTGATATATCCTTTTGGATCAGGTTTTATATATGTGATACTGACGATCTCAGGATATATTTTTTCCAACATTCTGCAAGTATCATAAACAGCGCTATGCTCTATTCGAGATGTTACAATGTGAGCTTTTTCATTTTTCTTTATATATTTCTCAATGATACCTCTTATTGCCCAGTTATCAGCCTCAGTTCCTCCTGAAGTGAAGTATATGTCTTTAATTCCTGCGTTGATAACTTTTGCTACTTTTTCTCTGGCATCGTCTAAAGCATATTTAGCCTGTTGACCATATAGATGTATAGATGATGGATTTCCATACTTTTCCACCATATATTCCATCATTACTTTTGCCACTTCAGGATCAACCTGTGTAGTGGCACTATTATCTAGATAAATGTTCTTCATTTTATATACTTCCTTAATTATTTTTCAAAGTTAGGTACAAAATCTGGATCGTTCATATGTTTTAATTCAAATTCAGCTGAACTAGAAAATTGAGAATCAGGATAATTTAAGATCAGGATATTGAAATATTTCTCTGCTTTCTCAGATTTGTTTAAGTATGCTTTATTTATATAACCTCTAATAAACAAAGTTTCATCCATGTATGTGTTATCTGGATAATCATTTTCCAGCTTTTCATACCAATTAATACATTTCTCCCAATTACCTTCGCTATAATACTTCTTTGCGTAAGCATATACTTCCTCCATGTATAAGAAATCGTTGTTTGAAGCGATTTTCTGAGATGAACTACAAGAAGTGATAGTAATTACGTTGATTGCTATTAAAAATCCAATGAGAATAGTCAGAAGTTTGTTTTTCATGGTGTAAATATAATAGAAATTTCAGTAATTTGAAATTAGAATTATGAAAATTAAATATATTTTAATTGCCTAATTATATTTTTATGCTTATTATAAGAAGGTAGTTCATTTACTCATGTGATATAAATTTAAAAATATACTCTTTCCGGAGGTACCATGAAGAAACTCATGTCAATAATACTTGTGATCTTGTCGGTAAGCATCTTCGCTGCAAATCTACAAAAAATCAATGACGTAAAACAAAAGCCCGGTGAAAAAGGTTGGTATGATTACTACGGCGGACCTACTTACTTTTTTGCAGAACTAGGTGAAAGAGCAGTATTCTATGATGTGGAAGATTTTGGGCTTGAATATCCTGTAAATCTATCTTTGATAACAGCGTATCTTTACGATGCTGGAATAAGCTATACGTATAAGATCTATGACAAGACTATGACTACTG
>JAQICF010000120.1 GCA_027858795.1 Candidatus Delongbacteria bacterium
AAAGCTCCCATGTCTTTATCAATTATCAAATAAGGAACAAGGATAAACATGTAAGCTAAGATAATCCCAGGAATGATTAAAAGTACTAAACCAATTGAAATCAAGATAGAAGTGATAAACATCGCGATAAGAAAATTGATCATGGTCATAGGATTTGAGTTAAAGAACGCTTTGAAATCAATTGGTTGATCTCTAGTTAAATTAATCGTATTCTTAATGAATCCAAAGGATAATAATATCATAATTACCATCATTATAATACCACCGACACTATCTCCCAATTTTGAAGCAACAAAAGCAGTAATGACCATCACTATGATAGCGAAAATGATCATTCCAAAAAATTTCAACCAATTCTTCTTTGCACTTTCTACACCGAAATTCAAAAAACTACCAACGGTCATTAATTCTTTCATAATTTCCTCCAATATTTGATTTTTTTCTTATGCCTAATAGGATATGAAATGTTTTAAATTATGTCAACAGAATAATTATATGAGAATAGATAGATGTTGCATTAATGTAAAAAATATTGTATATTTGCAACATGAAGACGAGAAAAATATACAATAGGATATCTCTGTTACGACAAGAGAAAGGAATTTCCAGAAAGGAATTGGCAGAAACAATAGGTGTGAATTTCCAGACTGTCGGGTATTTGGAAAGGGAAGAATATAATCCAAGCCTAGATCTAGCCTTCAGAATATCAGAAGTATTAGATAAGCCGGTAGAGTTTATTTTCTCTGCAGAACCTATGAAATCTTTAAGTGACATTGCATTTGAACAAATAAAAAACGGGCTTCTCGATAAGAATGCATAGCATCCACTCGAAGACCGTAAAAACAATAGGAGAATATATGAAGAGAGTAATAGTTCTAATATTGATTGCAACTATATATCTTTCAGCTGCAAATGATACAGGAATGTTCTGGAAAGTAAAAGATGTAAAAGGTGACGATAAAGTATATCTACTGGGCTCAGTCCATGTTGTACCTGATAGTTTATATCCATTAAGAAAAGAGATATTAAATTCTTTTGAAGCTGCTGATTTTCTTGTTGTTGAAGCTGATGCTGCAAACATAGATATGGCAAAAGTTCAGCAAATGACAATGGAGAAAGGGATGTATAAACCCGGAAATGATCTGAAAAAGAGCATACCTGAAAAACTATATAAAGATCTGGCTAAAGAATTGAAGAAAACAGGTATGGTCAGTATAGATAATGTTGAAAATATGAAACCATGGTTAATTGCACTAACACTATCTCAACTTCAACTAATGAAGATGGGATTGAACATGGAAAATGGTATTGATATGCATTTTTTAAAATTGGCTAAAAATAATAAGAAGATCCTTGAACTTGAATCTGCAGCTTTTCAGATAGAATTATTAAGTGGTTTTTCAGATGAAATGCAGATAGAATTTTTAAAGAGTACTGTTGAGGAATCTGAGAAATTAAAAGAGAAATTCGATGGAATGTTGGAATCATGGAAAAAAGGTGATGCTGAAAATCTTGTTGAAATTCTCACAGAGGAATACCAAGACAAACCTAAATTACAACCAGTCTATAAAAAATTGATCGATGATAGAAATATCACAATGACAGATAAGATCGAAGGTTACTTGAATGATAAAACTGATAAGAAGTATTTTGTAGTTGTAGGAGCCGGTCATCTGGTTGATATAGGAGGTATCGTTGATTTATTGGGTAAAAAAGGTTTTAAGGTATTTAAAAAATAACTAGCCTTATTCCAATCCAAATAAGGATCAATCCACCAGCAACTTCAGAAGATCGACCGAGTTTATTCCCGGCTAATTTTCCGACTGTAATACCGATTAAAGACATAAAAAATGTTATCAGTCCAATTATACCTGCAGGAATGAAAATATCGATATCCATAAATTTCAGGCTTAATCCTGCTGCAAGTGCATCAATACTTGTTGCAATAGCCAGAATAAACAGTATTCTATTATTGAAATAATCCTTACACTCTTCATTTTCATGATCAAAGCTTTCAACTATCATTTTGATTCCGATCCCTGCTAAAAGAGCCAAAGCTATCCATTTACCATAGTTTTTCAAGTAATAGTGAAATGTAGAACCTGCAAACCAGCCTATAATTGGCATTATACCTTGAAAGAATCCAAAGAATAAAGCCATCTTAATAGATTGGGTGAATTTGATATGTTTAACACAAACACCACTTGATATGGATACTGTAAAAGCATCAGCTGAAAGTGCTAGAGCCAATATTATAATTTCTAATTGATTCATTTTAACTTATAATACCATTTTTTTATGTAATTTACCGGCTGAGAAATATTTTTAAATCTATATCTAAATGATAGTCCTACATTATAGCCGGAAGTATCGTTTAGAGTGTCATATTGATATCCTGCAGTTGTTAGCAGATGATTTGTAAGTCTGTAATCAAATCCAAGGTTGTTCTTATAGCCGTAAGTCTGCTCAGTCACTTCAGTATATTCTTCAGAGCCAATGTACTTTGAATTCCAGGTCAAAGCAAGATCATCAGTAAAAAATTTTGAAATATAGAATTCACTACCGACAAAATACCCTCCATATGATTCCGGAATGAAAGTACCTCCCGGTCTTTCCTGTGTGATATTAGATGTAATATTTGGTCTAATAGAAACTTGAGCTCCAAGTAACTTCCCAATGGCAGTTTCTATTGGATTGATAAACGGACTTAAAATCCTTGTATCCAATGCCACATTAAACATTTCTCTCGCTGTACCACCTGTATCTATGTCTGTGATAGTTTCATCATCTTGCAACCAGGGATTACCATTATCATCTAGTAAAATAACAGCAAAATTACTTATTCGTCCACCTTCGCTATCAACAATTTCATCATCCTCTTTAGTCACGACCTTAATATAAATATTCTCATAACCTGAGTAACCTGTAGAATCAAGCTTTGTTTTCACAACAGTTTTACCGATAGCTTTTATGTAGGGGTCCATTATCCCGTTCTTATTTTTAGCTTCACTGAAAGTTACGGTTGCATCATCTATTTTAAATGAAAATGCAGAATAGTTACATGAGCCGTTCCTACCATTAACTTCGCCGATAAGTTCAAGCTTTCTAGGGTCATTGAGTGCACCTTTCAGTCTTAATCCCACACTAGAACCTACAACAGGCAATTTTACATTACTAAGTTCATAATCAAATTTAGTGAACGAGCTTTTTATTTTGTCCCAGAAGGATGTTTCAGAAGTTGAGCTGTTATAATAATAAGTATTTCCGGACGATGGTATTATATCAAGGTCTAAGGATACTGTTTCCATGAAAATATTTGGTTTAAGACTCGTTCTTTTCGGAAGACTCTTATTTCCCGGGAAAGCAATATTTGAATTTCTTAATTCGACTCTACCGATCAGAGAGATTCCCGAAGGACTTTTTGCAACTCTGAAATTATCAGAATCCATTCCAGAAAGTTGTATTGTACCATAAGAATCTTTCTGCATAATACCCGGTACACGACCCGAAACTCCTCCATTAGGGAATTTCAAAGTAAAATGTCCTACATTAAACCCACCTGGGACGATAATATCGGTATAATTCTTGTCTCCGTGAGCATTTCCAACTAAAACGTTATTTCCTGTTGCGGCACATCTCAATGAAAGTTGAGTGATATCAAATGTTTTCTCATCTTTTACAACTAATTTAGCTCGCATATTGTCAAGTTTTCCGGTAATATCTTTAAAGTTCATGTAGCCATCATAGAAATAAATTTCAAGATCTTCTATTTTAGGTTTAAAGATGCTTCCACCAACGATAAAACTTCCCTCATTTTCACTATATCCGGACTCAATGAGTTCAAATTTATGCTCTAAGTAACCTAAAATGTTACCATGGAAATAACCAGTCAGCTTCATTTCATCATCTTGATCATAAGGGACAAAACCGGCTGCACTTAAATTCAAATATTTATTCAGCTCCAATTGAAATAATTCAAGATAGAAACCTCGATCTGATGACCCTGTCAGTATCATTTTCATTCTATCGATAGCATCTCCACTAAATTCAGAATCTTTAAGGTCCAGGATGCATTTATTTAACCTAGGAGAGTCTTTAGTTCCTTCGCTATCCAATTTATATTTCAATTTGCCTTTTAGAACATTTTTTCCTAATAAAATAGAGAGAAAATTCAGATCTAATTCTCCATAAGTGTTAAGAGAATATTCGTTGAAATTTTTAATATTACCTGAGAATGTACAAATTTTATTATCCTTATTATCGTAAATAAGGATCTTTTCAACTCTAATCTTTTTTCCTTCCAGATGTATTTCTGCTTCGGCAGTTAGATTTATACTTTCAAAACCTTCCCCGGGGAAATACATAAATTCATTTTCTTTTATTGTGAGATCAATATACGGCGAATGGGAGTGACCGGAGATGTTGATATTCACATCCGTATTTGTAGAAAATTCTCTAAATCCAAAAATACTTCCAAACTCAAGTTCTTTTGCTTCAAGTTTTCCACCAATTTTCTCAGTTTTCAGATCTAGCCAAGCTTCACCAGTTATTGGCTTGTAGTCTAAATATATATCTGAGACCTTAATATCATTTTTTGTGAAAACAAGTCTGAAGTTTGCAGGTTTACTATAAGTATTGTTATGATTTGGTGCCCAATTAACAAAAGATTCTGCCGTTTCAGAGTCGATCTTAAACTTTGCATCCAGTTCACCATAAAGTAAAGATGCAGGTTCTTCAGAATTAGTATGAATATTTACAATATTATTATTCCCATCGAGGTTAAAGCTTATCAATTCATTTTCATCAATGAAAGTTTTTCCGTAAAGTAATTTAATTGGTTTCAGAAGATCGTTACCTTCAAATCGGTATTCACTGGAATTTAGATGATAAAAACCTTCACCAAGTTGGATGTCTTCGCTATTATGGATTTCAAACATAAGAATATTATCTTCTATATCAAAACTTGAGTAAAATAAAATATCATTTGCATCTTTTTCAAAATCGAATGCTTCTAGTCTTGCAGTCATGCTGTAATCATCCAATGAATGCCCTTTGATTTTTCCTCTCAGGATCGTTGGGACCTTCTTTATTTTTGTTGTCTTCAAAAAAGGTATCTCAGAAAATATCGCCCCAGTAGAGCTAAAGGAAAGATCATATGATTTCTTTTCGGCACCAGAGATATAATAATTACCGGAGAAGTTCACTGCGTTCGTGTTTGTCATGAAACTGCATTTTGAGATGGATATTCTATCTTTGTTATAAAATCCGTTTAACTTTATATTTTCAAGTAGCTTATTTCTGATTGTAAGTCTCGGAGCTAAAATATCGATGTTCGTAGAGATCTTTGAATTTTGAAAATTCATATGTAACATCGCTGAATTTTGACTAAAAAAGTTGAATTGATATAAAAAGCTCGGATCGTCAAGGAATTTTGATACTGATCTTTTAATTTCAGCATCATCCAAATTATTGAAGGATAAATAAATATCTCCCTGAGGATTAAGAATATTGTATAACATACCTTCAACCTCAAAAGGTATCTTATCCACATATCCGTTAAATTCATTAAAAAACAGTGATCCGTTATAGTATGAAAGTAATAAATTTACATTACTTAGCCTAATTTTATCAAGAATATCACCGGCGAAGTCATTCAGTCTAAAATCACCGAAGAGGAATATTTGATTATTTCCGTATTTATTTATTTCAAGATCTAATTTACCCTGATAGAATCCGAAATCAGTTTTATATTCTCCAAATACACCTGTCAATTCAGGAATTTCACTACGATTAACCATTAAATTAAATTCGGAGTTTAAAGAAGTGTAGTTCAGTTTACCTTTGAGAAATACATTTTTTTCTTCAGATCTTAATAACCTGCCATCTAAAATAACATCGAGTCCACCCTTTTTGTCAAAGATCATGCCACCTGAAAGATTATCGAATACTCTAATAGTGTTACTGTTTTGAGAATTTAGGGAAAAATTAAAATTATTTACTTCAATGGTGTCAAGATATGAGTAATTTTTCAAAGGTGTAAGGATCGACCGATACTGCTCAATATCAAAGTCCCAATTTAATTTAGAGGAAGTTTCAAAGCTACGATCGATCTCAAACTTTACAGTATTTACCCTTATATTCTCAACCCACTCTTTAAAATTGATACCTTTGGTGAGTAATTTCATTAAAGAATAATCGATCTCAATGTTTGATATCTTTACACTTAAGTTATCTTTTTTGTACAGAATATTATTAACATATATTTTATCAGTCCTCATGTCTAATGAATTAATATCAAATTCATCAGCTTTTAGCTGAGGTTTAAGTCGCTCGATAATCACTGTTCTTATTTTCTGTGAAACGATAACTCTTTTAAAAAAACCATACCCTGCCACCAGAACGATAATCATTACCGTAAGATAGTATAATATTCTGTGCCTTATTTTCAAGAAGATCTCCGAAAAACTTCGTATTTCTGCGTCAAAACTTTATTTCTATTCATGTCGCTTAGGTCATCTAAGCTCAATCAAAAAATAAAATTTCTCCTTGAACTACTCGTTTTTGAATAGTCTAGCTAAGCACTTTCACCTTTTAACTTTTCAGCCTGATCCTCCATGATCAACGCATCGATGATTTCACCGATATTTCCATTCATGATCGAATCAAGTTTATAAAGGGTCAGACCGATACGATGATCTGTCATTCTGCCTTGAGGATAATTATATGTTCTTACCTTCGCACTTCTGTCACCACTACCAACTTGAAGCTTTCTTGAACTTGCCTCTGTTGCAGCTGCTGCACTTTCAGCTTTTTCCTGAAGTCTTGCAACCAGGATCTTCATAGCAGATACCCTGTTTTTAAGCTGGGATCTTTCATCTTGGCAAGTAACAACTGTGTTGGTTGGTAAATGAGTTATTCTTACTGCAGAATCAGAAGTGTTAACATGCTGACCTCCAGCTCCCTGGGAGCGATAAGTGTCAATTTTTAAATCTTTTTGATCAATATTTATATCTTCAACTTCAATTTGATACAAGACAGCTACAGAAGCTGCAGAAGTGTGGACCCTTCCCTGAGTTTCAGTTGCTGGAACTCTCTGAACACGGTGAACACCTGATTCATATTTCATTCTTCCATAAACGTCATTACCGGATACTTCAACGACAACTTCTTTTGTTACACCCGGAGAAGTTTCATTGTGGCTTATTGTGGCGAATTTCCATTTTTGGCTTTCACAGTATTTCTGGTACATTTTGTATAGATCATTTGCAAAAAGTCCAGCTTCATCACCACCGGTTCCTGCCCTGATCTCAAGATAGATATTCTTATCGTCGTTTGGATCTTTAGGTATCATCAATATCTTAAGTTCTTCAATGAGTTCTTCTTTTCTCGGAATAAGCTCTTCAATTTCAGCCTTAGCCATTTCTCTCATTTCGTCATCATCAGAACTAACAAATTCCTGCGCTTCGCTAAGATTATTTTCTGTTTTTTTAAGTTCATAGAATTTTTCTATGATAGGTTCAAGCTTTGATCTTTCCTTGCTTATATCTCTAAGTTTATTATTGTCACTGATAACATCGGGATCTGCAAGAGATTCAGTCAGGTAATTAAACCTAGCTTCTATTTTTTCTAATTTGTTATACATAATAAATTTGCCAATTTTGTTAAGGTTTCTTGGTTAGCAGTTATAAAAATTTGTCTGTTAAGCAAAGCTAGCCTTTTAATTCTGAGGCAAATTCTAAATATTTAGCATTTAATTCATGCTCATCAATACCAACCATCTCAAAATTTTTCATTACGATATTTCCGTTAATGATCGAAGTTGATACTCTTGATGGAATAATTCCGAAAAGTAGTTGAGTGTTTAGATTGTCTTTAGTGATCTCATGTTCAGGTAAGTAATCTACCATGATTATATCTGCAGCTGCACCGAGTTTGATCTCACCGATAGATTTTGACACAAATTTATTTGCCAATTTATAGCTTGATGAAGTTACAATCTCGCCGATATCTTTATTGCCTGAGTTAAATTCCTTTTGATCTTTACGTATCATCTTGTAAGCAAAAGCTGCTTCACCGGCTATAGATGGGTAGATTCCGTCTGATCCTAATCCGATAGGTATTTTATTTTCAAAAAGAGCTCCAAGTGGTGCCATATCAAAACCTTTGTAAGCAGTTGATGAAGGAGTAAGTACAACTCCCGCTCCAGATTTCTTAATGATATCAATATCTGTTTCATCTAAGTAATTTGCTGTCGCAAGTAATGTTTTTTCATTCAAAAGACCAATGTCAAATAATCTATCAATACAATATTTTTTATGTTTAGCTACTGACCATTCTTCTTCTTCCTCAGATTCAGATAAATGGATCATTACACCAATATCATTTTTATCAGTGAACTTGCTGATAGTTCTTAAAATATCATCAGAAACTTCATTAGCATTGTAAATACCAATCATTCCTGAAACTAGAGGATTATTTTTATTCTCTTGGGCAAAAGCAGCATTAGCTTTTAGCATTTTCTCTGCATCTTCTTTACTAGTTCTATTACTTATCTCATAAGCAAGAACTCCCCTCATGGATAGTTCTTCGAATGCTTCAGATAGGTCATAAAGAGAATCATCTATGCAATTCGGGCTTGAATGTAAGTTGAAAATTGTTGTTACACCGGCTTTGATAGAGTTGATTATTCCTTTGACAGCAGAATAGTAGATACCATCAGATGAAAGTTTTCCGGTTAGTTCCCACCAGAATTTATTCATAAAGTCTGAATGTTTGTTAATTCCTTTTGTTTTCAAAGGTACATTCTGAAAAAAACTGCTGTATAAGTGATTGTGCATGTCAATGTATCCTGGCATTACAAGTTTACCTTGAGCATCGAATTTTTCTTCTACTGATGAATGTTTTGAAAGTATATCTTTCTCTTCACCGAAATCTAGAATCGTACCTCTGCCAATGTATAGAGCACCTTTTCTGATATTCTGTGGCTTATCTCCAAAAGTTAGGATATTCGCGTTATAGATAATATAGTTTTCCAATTTTATGCCTCCAATTTATTGATTTTTGAGTAGTACTTCTTCTCCATTATAGTAATATAAATAAATAAATTAAAGTTAGTACTATAAAAGAGTGCTAAAAATATGGAATAATTTCTGTTTAATCAAGGATAAAAGATAGTGATAAGATATGAGATATAAAATATAACCTTATTTAATAACTCGTAATTAAAGAACTTGATTGTTTTAGTTAAAAATCTTAATTTGTTTATGCCTATCAAAGGAATTTTATATTTTACGCATAAATTTATCAAGTCGCTTGATAAACCTATTTGACGTTCAAAATCATAATTAATATTTTTAGATTAATCTAAAATGACTTACCATGATGGATTGTTTACAATTCGTTATAGTGTTAAATTTGACTGGAAATCTAAAATGCCGATATCATTAAAATTGCTGAAAAATTAGGCTATAAGCTTTACAAAGAAAAATTATCACATCCAGTACTTTTTGAAGATAAAAAAGAAGAAATTGTTCAGAAAATAAAGTGAAGTAAGATTTTAACTCATACCTCATACTTCATAACTTATACCTAAAAAAAGGGGCTCAGCCCCTTTTTTATCTAATCAACAATCTTAATCTTGCTCCCTTCTTTCAGAAGTGCTCTTCCTTCAGAGATAAGTTTGTCTCCTATCGCAAGTCCTTTCACGATCTCAATTTGATTCCCGATATTTTTTCCAAGAGTAATTTCTTTCTTATTTGCAGCTTCACTGTTAGCAACATAAACATAATCTTTCCCATTTTCCTGAAATACGGATTCTCTAGGTATAACGATAATATCTTCTTTAGTAAAATGAGGAGTATAAACATAAACAAAAATACCCGGCATTAACTCTTCTTTCTTATTATCAACAAGGATCTCAATAGAAAACCCTCTCATCTGTGGATTTGAAGACATTGAAATTTTATTTATAACTCCTACGAATTCTTTTTCTTTCAATCCATCCCATTTTAATCTAACTTCCTGTCCTTTTTTATATGCAGCGATCTTCTCTTCCTCAATGAAAATGTCAGTCTTAAGTTTACCTGTCTTAATTATAGTACACAATGGCATCTTAGGATCATTCTTACTGCCTTTGTCAAAGTTTACATTTACTACAACTCCGGATGTTGGAGAGATCACTTTTACAAGTTGCTTTGTTGCATTAAAATTTTCTTTTGAGATCTTATACTGAGCTTCAACTTCATCCAGTTGCTGCTGAGAAATACCCCCTGATTCGAATACTTTTTTCATTCTGTCATAAGTTTTTTCTGTAGTTTCATATCCTATCTTAGCCTGATTATAGTTTGCACCTGGGAAATCAGTTGAAAATTCTGCAAGTATTTCACCCTTTTTAACGAGGTCACCAACTTCAATATTTACTTTGGAATAGTTATCTCCAAGCATTCCAAA
>JAQICF010000178.1 GCA_027858795.1 Candidatus Delongbacteria bacterium
ATGGAAGTGGTAACGGGATCCTTCTAAATTCTGAGACCAGCAAGGAAGTTACTAAACAGACAGAAATGTTCCTTGAAGCTGATAAGGCAAAAGAATTAATGGATAATAAAAAGGATAATATAAAAAACGGTGATACTGATGACGATGAAGATAAGATCGTTAATGTAAGAAGTGATGATTTTCTCAGAGAGATCACGATGAGCACAAAGGGATTCTATGGGTATGATCTGTTCTATACCAGCAAAGGTTTCAAAATGGAATCATCAATGACATCATATTCTGATTATCAGGTAGGTCCCGGAGATGAGATCGTTTTATCAATGTGGGGAGATGTTGAGCTTAGAAAAACCTTGAGAGTATCTAAAGATGGTACGATATATTTAGACAATGTAGGTTTAGTAACTGTGAACGGTTATAAACTGGACGCTCTTGAATTAAAACTAAAAAAACTTTTAGCTAAAGCATATATAACACTGGAACCAACAAGCGGTGAGGCTTCAACTTATCTGGATGTATCTTTAGGAAAACTTAAACCGATAACTGTTTTTCTAGTCGGTGAAGTTTTCAAGCAGGGAGCCTTAAAACTGGATTCTTATTCAACTGTATTTACGGCCTTATATAATGCAGGCGGACCGACAGCAAGGGGAACTTTGAGAAATATTCAAGTTGTTAGAAACGGACAAGTGGTAGCTACTATAGATATTTATGACTACCTGCTTACCGGAAGAAAGATCGATGATATTATTTTAAAAAACAACGATAATATTCTTGTTTCTCCAAGGTACAACAGTATCAAACTTAAAGGTGAAGTTAACGATGAAAAAATATATGAACTCAAAGAAAATGAGAATTTAGATGATCTGATAAAATATTCTGGCGGAATAAAAGTTACTTCTTCATTGGAAAGAGTTCAAATTGCTAGAATAATCCCTTTCAAGGATAGATCAAATGAATTAATGTACTCAAAAGAGATTAAAGAATTTAGATTTGGAAATATTGTAAATGGCAATGTGGAAATAAACCCTGTAAAACTTGAAGACGGGGATATTGTGACTATTTATCCTATTTCTGACATTGTTATCAATTATGTAAATATTGTGGGAGCTGTGGTTCTTCCGGGTCAATATGCTTTAAAACCAAATATGACAATAAGAGATCTTATTGATAAAACCGGAGGTGCACTTCCTGAGGCATATCTAAGTAAAGCTGAGCTGATCAGAACACATCCTGATCTAAGTACAGAATTGATAGATCTTGATCTTGCGCAGAAAGAAAGTATGGATTTTAAATTAGAAAGTTCAGACAAATTAAGAATATATTCAAACTGGGAGATATATTCTAAAAATCAAGTTCAGATAAGCGGTCATATCAAGAAACCGGGTATTTATGAGCTTAATGACAGTACGAAAGTATCAGACCTGATCTTTATAAGTGGAAGTTTGAAAGACCCTGAATATCTAAAGAAAACATATCTTGAAAGAGCAGACCTGATCCGTTATAACGAAGATGGTATTTCCAGTAAAATTATTCAAATAAATTTAAGAAAACTTCTGGCCGGGTATGAGACCGAGGATATTTTCCTAAAGAATAGAGATCATTTGAAAATTTACGATATAAATGTAATTAAATACCCGACGGATGTTTCTATTCTGGGTTTCGTGAAAAACCCGGGGCAATACGATTTACAGACAAATATGTGTGTTGAGGATCTGATATTACAGGCAGGAGGATTTAAACAGGGAGCTTTTTATTACGAAGCAGAAGTATTCAGAGTTGATCCTTATAGCATTACTCCAGAAAAGTTATCATCTGTCCATAAGATAAATATCGACCAGAATTATTTCAAATATGGTTCTGTTAAAAGTAAATTCCTACTTCAGGACAAAGATAAAGTAGTTATCAGAGAATATCCGAATTTCCAGTATCACAGGTCAGTTGAGATCAAAGGTGAAGTGAAATTCCCGGGTAATTATTCCTTACAGAGAGAAAAAGAGACACTTGCGGAGTTGATTGAAAGAGCAGGCGGCTTGAAAGATGAAGCGTTTACTGACGGTATTTCTTTTACCAGAGATAGTATGAAGGTACTTTCTAACTTTGGCAAAGTAAAGAAAGGAAGTAAAGGCGGAGATATGGTATTACAGCACGGTGATGTGATCATTATTCCTAAACATCCAGGAATTGTCCAAGTTGAAGGATTTGTTTTCAGCCCGGGACTTGTTAAATATACAAGTGGCTGGGACCTTGAAGATTATGTGGAAGCAGCAGGTGGAGTTCAGGTTGATGATGTTTACGAACAGGGTGAAACAGTTGTCTATTACCCAGGTGGAGCTGCTGAAGTTGATGGTTGGTTATTCTCTCCTTCAGTGAAAGAAGGTTCGAGAATTGTTGTGAAGAGATCAAAGATACCTGAAGAAAAAGAAGGTACAACTATAAAAGAATGGATAGCAATTATCGCCAGCATCGTATCAATATCGTATTATTTGACAAATTAAATCCGTAGGGGAAGGCTCCCATGCCTTCCCACTTCGAATTAAATAAAACAGGAATTAAAAACATATGAAAATTATAAACGTTGTTGGCGCAAGACCGAATTTTATGAAGATTGCTCCGATCCATAATCTTATGTTAAAAACAGAAGGAATTGAACCGTATCTTGTTCATACCGGTCAGCATTATGATGAAAAAATGTCTAAAGTATTCTTCGAAGATCTGGGAATGCCTGAACCTGATGTATATCTAAAAGTGGGAAGTGGTTCTCATGCAGTTCAGACGGCGAAGATCATGGTTGAGTTTGAAAAAGTAGTTCTTGAGCAGAAGCCTGATATAGTCTTAGTCGTTGGGGATGTGAATTCAACTGTTGCTTGTACTCTTGTAGCAGTAAAACTTGGAATAAAGACAGTTCATGTTGAATCAGGTTTAAGAAGTTTTGATAACAGAATGCCTGAAGAGATAAACCGTCTTATGACAGATGTTGTGGCTGATTATCTGTTTGTATCCGAGGAAAGCGGTCTTGAGAATTTGAAGAACGAAGGTGTTTCTGATGATAAAGTTTTTCATGTAGGAAACATTATGATAGATTCTCTGATAAACAACATAAAGACAGCTGATAGTTCAAATATTTTGGAAACATTAGGAGTGGATAAAGAAGGATTTGTTCTGGTTACACTGCACAGACCTTCAAATGTTGATGATCTTAAAAATACAAAAATATTAGTTGAAACTTTGATTGAAGTATCTAAAAAATTAAAGATAGTATTTCCTATTCATCCAAGAACTCTGAAGAATTTTGAAAAATTTGGTTTCATGGAAGGATTTGCAGATAACGACAGAATAAAACTTACCGATCCTTTGGGGTATCTTGATTTTATGAAGCTGATGAAAGAAAGTAAATTATTACTTACTGATTCAGGCGGCATCCAGGAAGAGACGACTTATCTTGGAAAACCATGTTTGACCCTAAGAGAGAACACTGAAAGACCATCAACGATAACTCAAGGTACAAATATATTGATCCCGGAATTAGACAAGGGAGTTATCTTAGGGCATATTGATGATATAATTGAAGGAAGAGT
>JAQICF010000200.1 GCA_027858795.1 Candidatus Delongbacteria bacterium
AAGCTATAAGATTACTTTTAAATATGTTTTTCAAAAGACGAAAATCTAAAAAAGAAATCAATTCTAGCTATAACAATCAACCTTTGTTAGACTTATGAAAATTTTCGGGGGTTTTCAGTACACTCTCAACACTTGATTCCAGAGGAATTAAATAACTGAATGTCTTTACCGGTAACTGTGGATTTCCGATTCCCTTTGTATGACGGTAACCGCCTTCAATTAAGACAACATCATAACCATCTTGTGATACAGTCTCAATTTTATTAACATCAGTTGCAACATCCCCGGTATAATTTCCATACAGAAATCCCGTAGCGAACATTATTATTACTAGCACTTCCAACATGATTCTTCTCACTTCTACCTCCATTTTCGTTGCATTTAATATATTTTAATTTAAGGCTTTCTAACAATTCTGAACCCTTTTTCACTATAACCAAAGTCAAGTAACTCATATATTCTGAGAGCTATATAACAATCGAAGTAATTATCATACCAGTGACCACCACGTGATACTTTATCACGATCTCCGCTGTCAGGACCATGCGGATCAATGACAATCCCGGCATCATAACACTCCTGGTAATAAAAATAATCAGGATAATCAGCCCAGTCCCAGCAAAATTCTGACAAATTACCACTCATATCATGTATACCTAATTGGTTCTGTGCTTTCAATCCTACTGGTTTAGTACCGATTCCAGTTAAAAAATCAAATTCATCATACCATGCAACATCATCAACTATATTACTTCCACTGTATAAGTAATTATCAGTCCAATGTATACCACCTCTTGCAGCATATTCCCATTCCGCTTCTGTAGGTAATCTGTAACCGTTTGCTTCCCAGTTACATTCAACTAGATCCCATTCAGGATTAGGATACGAATAATTAGGAATACTTCCCCAGTCATCGGGATCAGTTGAACCATAAAGAGTATAAGCAGGTGTATATCCTTCAGCGATGCTTCTTTTATTGCAATACACGATCATATGATACCAATTCATTCCATAAGCCGGAAAGTTATCCCCTAATCCGTATTGATAACTGCCACAGGGAGCCATATGTTGCTGCCATTCTAATTGAGTAACTTCATACTTGCCAATGTAAAAATCACTAACTGTTACGCTATGTATCGGTTTGCATCCGACTTGAATACTGTCATTTCCCATTTCAAAAGTACTACCCTCAACAAAAACCATAGAGTTTTCAGTTATCTGTAAATACTCTATATCATTCAGATCAAATTCAATAGATGAAGTTCCATCATTAAAGTTGACTTCCATTTTAGCTGAAAAACAAACAGTAGTTATTATTGCAAATATTATCAGTAATTTTTTCAATTTTATTTTCCTCCTGAGTCAGTAAATAAAATAATTAAGGTTTCCTTACTACTCGAAATCCACAGTAATTATAAGAACCGTCGTGTCCTGTAACTTCACGGTACGAAACACGACAGGAATAAGAATCACCTACGTAAGCTCCTCCTTTTGGTATACAAGTTCCTACCCACCCATTGCCTGTTGATGGACCAGTAGGATCATAAACCGTTCCTAAATCGTAGCAATCAGAATAATAATCAGGGTCAAAAGTATCCCAGCACCATTCTTCAACATTACCACTCATATCATAAATTCCGATTTGATTAGGTAATTTTGTAGCCACCTTTTGCAAGTACCCCCCCCCCGAATTAGCAGTATACCATGCATAATCTGTCAAGTCTGTTTCAAGATGACATCCGCTGTATTCGAAATCATCAGTATTATGAATACCTCCTCTTGCAGCATATTCCCATTCCGCTTCTGTTGGTAATCGATAACCATCAGCTACCCAATTACATACAACAGCATCCCAGTCAGGTGTATTTGGATCACTTAATTCGGTCGGTATGCGTCCCCAGTCATCAGGATTTGTTGAATCATAAATTGTATAGCAGGGTTCAAATCCTTCCATGACACTTCTTTTATTGCAGTAAACAAGCGAATGATACCAGCTCATATCATTCGCAGGATATTTATCTCTATCCTGATTACCGATACCGACAAAAGTATCCATGACTTCACGCCACTCTTTCCATGTAATCTCTGTTTTATTTATATAAAAATCGCTCACTGTCACACTATGCACAGGTAATTCTTCAATACTACCACGGTCGTAGTGGTCACCCATTTCAAATGTTCCACCCTGGACAAAAATCATCGAGCTGTCACAGAATTCGATATTTCTAAGTTCATTATAATCAATATCTACGGAAGCTGTGCTATCGTTGAAACTAATGTGTATGATTCCTCCAAAGCACAAATTAAAAACCATTAATACCAGCATTATATATCTCATTTTGAGTCTCACTTATTCATTTAATTAATAGTACTTTACTACTAAGGACATGGTCATTCTGACTTACTTTCACAAAATATACACCTGAAGAAACTCTGTTACCTCCGGCATTCCATTTAATAGAATGATTCCCTGAGTTTAATTTTTCTTCCTGTATTGTCTCAACATATTGACCCAAATGGTTGAATATGTCAATTTGTGTAAGCCCGGGTTCTTTTAATGTAAAACTTATCGTAGTGACTGGATTAAATGGGTTAGGATAATTTCTTAGAAGCGATATTCCCATATTGCTAAATATTTCCTCATGGTCTTCAATTCCACTTGAGTCTGTAAAAGAGATATTACTTACTTTATCAATATCAAAATCAAAATAAGTACCATCTTTTTGCTTTATCCTCAGAATTTTATTATTAAGTTCTGAAAATGACATACTGGAAATATTTTCCATTTTATAATTTTGAATCGTAGAATCTCTGTTCACTTTAAACAAATCCTGACTGAATAGTGAATATGTATTCATGATAATTATGACGAAAATACAAACCTTTCTTTTCATTTGAATACTCCAAATATTTTAATCGTCCCAAAAAAAACCAGGTATTTAACCCGTAATTTATTCATTGCATAATATTGAAAAATAAATCAAATGTCAAGAAATAATAATTGTCTTTTTTAGTTATAATGCTATTTCGTATGATAATTAATCTAATTATTCTCTTTACATTAAACAGATTGAATAATAAATTGACACATATGGATTGAAGAACTTATTCTTAAAAGAAAAATAAACAATCCCTATGTGTCAATTTAAAGATATAAAAAAAGAGGTGGTTTCGATGCCACCTCTAGTAATGTATTCAGTTTTACTGAGACTATTTCGTAAGTATCATCTTCTTTGTGATGCTCATTCCATTTGCTTCAAGAGTGTAAAAATACATACCTGAGTTAAAATTACTTGCATTGAAATTTACTGAGTAAATTCCTGCTTCTTTACTTCCGTTTACAAGTTCAGATACTAACTGTCCGTTAATATTATAAACATTTAGTTTTACATCACTTTCTGTAGGTAAAGCAAATCTAATTTCAGTTGTTGGATTGAATGGATTCGGATAGTTTTGGTAGAGATTTACTTCAGATGGTAGAGCAGATTCTACAATATCAGTTTTCTCTTCGCCGTTCTCTTCATTTCCTGTCAACTTAGCAAGTAAGTTACTAATAGTTGAAGAATTATAAGCTGATTTACCTTTACCTTCAGCATTCTTCATCATGTTACATATAGCAATGTCTATTTCTGCTAATATAACTTCACCCTCTGAAGTAGCTTCGAGTTTCATTTCTTCAGCCAAAGCAATAGCTTCATCATACTTCTTGCTTTTGATCTTAGTTGAAATTTTCATTTCTTTGTAGAACTTCTTGTTTATTGTTTCATCATCCGATTCTATTTTTGCATCAAAGATCTTCACTAGTGGCTCAAGTGCAATTTCTTGTTTTACATATAGATCTGGTAATTTTGCTAAAGCAAGCACATATTCTTGACTTTGCAAGCTATCTACCAGATCAGTATTATTATCAACAACAACTTCAAGTTTTTTGATTGCTTGATCAATTTTGCCATCAATTTCAAATCCAACTGCTAAAGATAGCATCCTTTCATCGAAACTTATTTCATTGCCTGGTATTGGACTCATGATTTCATCTGAAAATGCTACCGTAGCATAAGGTCTATAGTTAATAACATATCTTTCATATAGATCAAAATAATCAATACTTATCGCCGATGCACTCCAATAATTGTTTGTAGCATTGATATCTACTCTACTTGGTAAATCAACTTTTGAAACTAAGTGGCTTTCTCCAACGATACATGGAGATGCAGGTATCCCATTAATAATTTCTGAATAGATATTATTTCTTCCATTTTCTAAATAAGCACTTGCAGAATATTTCAAGAATATTTGACCTAATCCATTGTTGATAATATCATTATTTTTACTTGTAGATAACGGAGTTAACATTGGGTAAGCATTATAACCAATAATATGTAATCCATAACCTGAGTTATTCTGAATTAGATTATCTGAGACTATAGGCAAACCAAGTATTATCTCTATCCCATTGTTATAGCTTTCAATTGTATTATCTCGTATAAAACCATTCGAAGATGTTAAAACAATACCGGAACCAAACCCTTCACCTTGTAGGGTATTGAGCCTGATCAAATAATTGTCACAATTAACAAGATCAATGCCTGTTTGACAGTTTTTAAATATAGTATTTGATATCTCACAATTAAAAGGTGCTCCACTTATTCCTGTTATCGCATTTGTTATACTTACATTTGCAAGCTTAATGGTACTATCTACCTCACCTTTAATTCCATTCCAATAACCTTCTAGCGGAATATAATTAAATTGCGGATCTGTTCTAACAACCCCATCAGGTAGAATAGGATGTACTGTCTCGATTTTACCATCTTTTTTCACAAGTATTTCAGCACCTTCATAAACATCAATTACAGCACAATCTTCAATATATAGATTCGCACCTTCTTCAATAATCAATTTCGCACCAGCAAATAACTCAAGGTGAGTTCCATATGTTAAACTTTCTCTGTTTTTCAATATCAAATTACCGAATACTTTTACATTTGAATTAGGTTCGAATATAAGATTAGCTCCAGCTTCTACAATTAAGCTGGAATTAGCTCCTATATCTAAAATTGCTCCATCGGGAATATCGTCTTATTTATGATCTCATATTCTCCATTGGCTTCGTTGATGAATATCAATCTACACGGGTGATGCCATTTAGCAATCGGATAATCATCCACAAAATAAAACCAGCTGTTTTCATATTGAGACGATACAGTTTCACCATTCCAGAGCATTACTGAATTCTGAGAAGTCAGAATTTGATCAGATTCATAAACATTCACTTTTTCAATTTCATCACCTAGGATATCATTCAGCACAATATCTTTCGCATCTGTACTTGTAACTCCTGCAACTATAAGTGAAACATACAGCAATACAAATGTAACTACGTACTTCATTTTCGCTTTACACATTACTCGTCTCCTTTTTACATTAATTATCTCAAATACAACATCTTCTTCGTATCCTTAACTATTCCGTCTAATTTTAACCTGTAATAGTAAATTCCACTATTTAAATTTTCTGCCCTGAATGTAACTGAATACATTCCTGCATTCACTACACTCTTTACCAATTCTTGAACAAATTGACCATTTGCATTGTATACATCTATTTTAACATCAGATATTTCCTCAATTGTATATTGAATATTAGTTTCATTATTAAACGGATTTGGATAATTTTGTTCTAGCGAATAATTCTCAATTTCCCATTCTACATTTTCAATTGAAGTTTCTATGAAACTTCCTAAACTATCCTGAAAAAGTATATTTATACAATTATCATCATTGTAACTGTAATTTACAGTAACAATATCTTGCGTACCGCTGCCATCCATATCGGCAACAAATGATTCTATACTTTGTGTAGGATTTGATGTGCCAAAATATGTCTGATAATTAACTGGATCGGCAAATGATATCCCCGATTCATTGAATAAAATATAAGTATGCGTTTTTTCATATTCAGAATTGGGATAATAATATGAACAGTTATAAATAACCTCAGGATATATGTCATCATTTAAATCAGATAAAAATATCCTTGTCATTGCCTCGTTAATTCTTTTTGTGTACGACAATTCAAAATCACCTTCAGTATTTTGCACAAAAACTAATAGTTCTGTATAAGCACCAATAACCCCATCTATAGTAATCAATTCCATTACACCGTCATTATCCAAATCTACAATCTCAATATCTCCATATCCTGCTGTGTAAATGATCTCATCAAAAGAAAATCCTGAATTTTCGCCATAGTAAATTAACAGCTTATATACACCATAATTAACAACAATATCATCAATATTATCTCCGTTAATATCATCGCATGCGATATGATTAGGTCTCTCATCGATTGAGTAATACACAGGAGCATCAAATTGACCCGTTCCGTCATTTTTCATATATCCCCAGAATGAACCACTATTTGATATGAAAACAAGGTCTATGTCATTATCTCCGTCTATATCGCCGTAATCAATATTCGTAAAAGTAGCATCGCTGTTTAATGAAAAATCAGTAAAAGTATCGAAAGAACCTGAATTATTATAATAAATCCTGACATATCTATCTGCTACACCGGTAGAAAAGTCAGACATAAATGTAACAATATCAGGATAGTCATCATTATCTATTTTTTGCAAAAAGATATTTTCCTGATATCCGCAAAATGACTTCGAAGTATCAATTAAAGTAAATTCACCCTTGCCGTTATTTTCAAGAATCGAGATAGTCGGGTTATCCTGTTCCCAAGCAACTTTATGACCTACTACAATGTCATTATCACCATCCAGATCAATATCCTCTACATAAACTGAATAAGCTGATTTCGGAACTGTATAGGATGCTGAGTACATGTATGTTGCAAATACTAACAATATTGTTATAAAATGCTTCATTTTTAACCTATTTGATATTTTAACAACTACTTTTAAGCGATGCAAAACCAAGAAATATAATACTTAAAAAAATCTGAATAAGCAACATTATTAATTACGAGAATTATTCGCTTTACATATAACCAAAAAAATAATAAATTGACACATAGGGATTGAAGAACTAATTCTTATAGAGAGAAAGAAAAATGAACAAGGGCTAACATTGGCAAAACATCAATGGGTTACTTGTACATTTAACTCGCTCTGACCCACTGCTTTTTGCCATATCCGTTGTAAACTTCCACAACTGTGGCAAAATGGCTCTGTCGTGATTATCTATGGGTCCGAATGCTTTAACAGTTAAATATACTTGTCCATCCATTATATAAAAAAGGTACTGTCAAGAAAATTGTGTCTGAGATCATTCTAACATCATATCAAGTTTCTCTCTACTGGATGAAAAAGCTGTTACAGGATACGAATAAGTTTTCTCTTCAAAACCCATTAAAT
>JAQICF010000216.1 GCA_027858795.1 Candidatus Delongbacteria bacterium
TCTTTATATATGTAATGATGCAATTAGGGTTACTCTATTTTTTTTAAGATGTAAAATATTGATGAAGTGAATGTTAAGACTTAATAAGTCGTTGATGATAGCTGAAAGTAAAAGATTAATGTAGGGAATGTAAAAAATTATACTCTCCCAAACATATAGAAAATTATAAATTATCAAAGTAATGTAGGATAATTTAAAACGAGGTAACACAATGAAAACGAAACTAACAATATTTATTACTCTAATTGCTTCATTTTTCTTATTTGCTGAAGATTTGATTACATGGAGTAAGACTTATACTGGGGAGTGGGAATTTGAAGACCAAGCATATGATGTTGAGCAAACTAGCGATGGTGGATATATAGTAATAGGAGAGAAAGAGGAAATGACACTTGGAGGCCCAGATGTGCATGTACTGCACACATGGATAGTTAAACTGAATGAATCAGGTGATACAACATGGACAAGAACTTATTTTTACAATATTCAAAATAGTACTCCATGGGATGAATACTATCATAGTAATTCTTCATCCTATGATATCGAAGAGACATCTGATGGAGGTTATATTTTTTGTGGTTCAGTTAATGGGAGCTTTACAGATTGGGAAAGATGCATGAGTATTGTAAAACTCGATAAAAATGGTTCTATTGAATGGGATAAAACTTATTTGGAAGGAAAATACAATTATGCATATTCAATAAAAGAAACTTCTGACGGAAATTATATTGTAGGAGGTATAATTGGTCTCAAAAGTGACTCAATTTATCATGATACAACTGCTAAGATAATGAAAATTGATAATATTGGAGATACTCTTTGGACAAGAAATTATCAGTATAGTGAAGTTTATCCACCTTTAAATAAAAAAATAACTTGGTTGAATAAGATTTGCATAAATTCATCAAAGGAAATTTTTGGAGTTGGATATGTATATGAAGATGAAAGCATAAATGGATGGTTGGTGAAGATTGATGAAAATGGGAATACAATCTGGAGCAATGTTTACGGAGGGTTAGAAAATGATGTATTTCAAGATATACAAATTACAATAGATGAAAATTTAATATTATTAGGTTCACAATTTCTCAAAAATGTTGATGCAGAAGGGATTTGGTTGTACAAAATAAATATGGATGGTGATTCTATTTGGACAAATACAATACATTCAGGCGTGTATGACAATCGAGACTTGGGCAGATCAATACAACAAACATTAGATGGTGGATATATAATTGGAGCTGAAACTGAACAAATAGATTATCTTGAAAATGATTGGTGGATTATTAAAACAGATGCATATGGAGATACTATATGGTCAAGAATATATGGGTCAGATTATTATGATTTTTTAAACTCTATCAAGCAGACATCTGATGGTGGGTATATTATTTGTGGGAATACAGAAGGAGAGTATTTAGTAAACGGGAATAATGATTATACGGATTATTGGGTTCTTAAACTGGATCAGGATGGTAACTATACAGGAATAATGCATAATGGAGAATTGATAATTGAGAATTATGAATTAGAACAAAACTACCCGAATCCGTTTAATAATCAAACAAGTATTGAATATGCAATTCAGGATATATCAGAGGTAGAACTAAGTATTTATAACTCAAATGGACAGTTGATACAAAATTTGATTAATGAGAAGCAAAGTAAAGGAAAGCATCAAGTATTTTTTAAAGCAGATAATTTAAACAGTGGGATTTATTATTATAGGTTGAAAGTCGATGGAATAGTTAAGGAAACGAGAAAGATGTTGTACTTGAGATAGTTGCAACAAGGGGATCGAATCCCCTTGTCCAATATTGTCGGTGCAACTAAAAATAAGATACTGAATCAAGTTCAGCATGACAGAAAAGTTAAACAACGATAGTGTAAGTCAAAATAAGAGAGGTGATGTAAAATGAAGCAAAAAATTAAATGTCGGTCGCAACCACCATAGTTAATACAGTTATTACGACCAACTTAAACAAAGACATGCCGTTAAAGGCAATATCTTAGTCCCCAAAACAAGATAACTCTTTTTTCAGCATGTCTCAACTTAATTTTAAACAAAGGAGATATGCTTTATGAAAATTAAATACATTTTTATCATTACTTTTGTAATTTTAGCAGGATTATTCTCACAATCGGCAACAGATGAATTCTTTACAACAGATTATATTGATGGTCCAGTAGTTAATATGGATGGTTTGTCAAAAGGTCCTAAAGGAGATCAAACTATCACAATGATATTTGCAAAATTCAAAAATAATGATTTTGAAGTAGATATTGACTGGATGACAAATCCGACTTTGATGTTTCCTACTATGTTTTCAATACCTAAGTTAGAAAACCCTGATGAATTAGAATCAATTGAAGAGTATGTTCAAAAGAATGGATCATTATTAATGTATGATTATTTTGGTGCAGCAATACCTGAATATTTCAATGAAATGTCTAGAGGTAAATTAAACGTTGTAGTAAATTTTGAAAAAAATCCAGAAAGGGATGATGGATTATGGGAGTTGCCAGAAGAAATATCACACTACACCACAATGACCTCAGTTGGAGCTGCTGTCAGAGATGTAATTGATAATTATTACTATACTGGATATTTTGCAGGACTTGACGGTATTATTTGCTACAATTTTGAGAAATGTAACGGTAATGGTCCAGATGGGCAAACTAACTTTGGTGGTGCACCATGCTATTCACAACATCGAGGGAATTTTGCTGATTTAATAGCACTCAATGTACATGAATTAGGGCATAGTATGTTAAATTTACCAGATACAGGTAATAACTACGAATATCCTTATCAACCTGAATATGATGCAGAAATCAATGGAAGTTTCGCAGGTAGAAGTAACACTACAGATGGCCCATTTAATATGATGTGGCATAACACATTTTTACCTGCACCTTATGCACGTTACGGATTGTTTTCTTTTGCTACAAATGATATGATTAGGCTTGGTTATATTGAAGATACAGATGTAGAATGGATTGAAGAAAAAGTCAGTGGAAATAAAACAGATGTTCGAATAAAAGCAGTAAGTAAAGCTAAATTAGGAGATAAGACTGCAATTAAGATTCCAGTGACAATAGATTCTAAAGATGGTGACTTATATAGACCATCATCAGGTAGTGGAGTGGAATCGCAGTATTTTCTAGTAGAGTATAGAAATTCACAAATGTATGATGCAATTTCAGGATTAGGATACCAAGGTGAAAGTAAAGGAATCTTAGTAACTCATATTATCAACTCAGATACATACATGCCTACAATGGATATTGAAATCGCAACTCCTTATCCAAGAACTTGGAGTAATGGTATTGATCCTTTCAGAAATCCTGACTCGACAATCACACAATATGATGCACCATATTTGAATACAAATGGTGATTATTATGCTGGGAAAAAAGATGTTGATTGGCTAGATGATCTAAATGCTAATCCTTACAGACCTGAACATGGTATGGGTGCATATTGGAAAGCACCAAATGCTTTAAATGCAAGAAGTTTACCTACTGACTTCTTTACTGGTTCAGTTCCTGAAAGAAATAAATTTACTCCAACAACTTACCCTTCATCTGATTCTTGGAAGTTACAGGATAGTCATATCGCTGTATATATGAACAGTGAAGATGATGAATATGCAGATATTACTATTTACAGAAATTATTGGTCAAAACCAATTTTAGCAGGAGCACCTGAAATTATAAGTGGAGAAGGTTATATTGGTGAAAATTTAACCGTTGAGACAGGTGCTATTTTAACTCTTGATAATAATTCTATAGTTTCTCTTGTTCCAAATACAAATATGATTGTGCAAAGTGGGGCAAAGCTAGTTTTATTAGATGGATCAACACTTGGCATTGAAGATGGGGCAAACATAATCTTAGAACCTGGATCAATTGTAGAAGTAAATGGTGATGCCAAAATCGCAGGTGATTTTACAGTTGGGAATAATGCTGTTGTAGATGTTAAAGATGGTGGAACTTTAAGTTTAGTATTTGCAGAAACAACTATAGGTTCAGGAGGAAACATCAAACTTCAAGCTAATTCAAAACTAATAAACATGAATGGTTCACATCTTACATTTGATGATGGATCTCTAGTTGAATCTTCTAAGGGTGCTGAAATAGTTGTTTGGACAAAAGGATACTTTACTGCTGATGGTACGACATTTACCTATGTTGACGAATCAGGTACATGGTTAGGTATTAACGCAATATCAGGGAGTTCAATTGGAATGAATGATGTAAATATAATTGGTGCAGAGACAGGTGTAAAAGGTCTTGGTAATTACCAATTTTATGTAACGAATTCAACATTTACAGACTGTGTTAATGGAATTGAGCTTGTTGGAGTTCAACCTGGGCGACAATATACTATTGAAGATAATAATGTCACCGGAATTGATGACGGAAGGGGGATTTCTATTACAAGTTCAGATGGTGTATTTAGTAGAAATAATATCAGCCATTTCAATACTGGTGTTTCTTTCATAATGAGTTCACCAGCTGTATCAAAATGTGACATATCGTACAACAAGCACTACGGTATAATTATTTCTGGGCATGATGCCATTCCACAATTGATAAATACAGAGCAAATGCAGGCTTATGGGGAACTTAACTGTACAATAGGAAAGAACGGATATGTAAGCAATACATCTCTTTTCCCAAGTGGAAACATTGGCATTATACCTGTGGGAAGTATTTACATGCGTAATAATGATGTGTATTCAAGTCCAAGATTCCCAGGGATTTCTATAGCACAACAATATATACCTAATTCCTATGTTACTATTAATGCTCAGTATAATTACTGGGGTGCAGAAGAGGTAAATGATGATTATTTCTTTGGGCATACTCAATATACAATTGATTACACACCTTATAATTCAAGTCCTGGGGGAGGAGGTATAATTCCTACTTCAATGCAGGATGTTTCGACTGAAAGTAGATTACTATCAAATGCATTGAACCTTGAAACCAAAGATAAAGATGTTCCTGCTATAAAATTGTATGAAAATATTATCAGGAAATACGAAGATTCTCCTGAATACTATGTTGCAATGGCAAGATTGCCTTATCTGTATGAAAAAGCTAAACTTGACAATAATGTGTTGATTACAACATACGATGAAGCCCTTGAGTCGGAGAATATATCTCACAAAAAATTCTTTAAGGGTAAGAAGGTTGCAACACACATTAAAGGTAAGAGATATGATGAAGCAATAGCTATAGCTGAAGAAATGAAGGATGAAGCTGAAATCGAAGAAGAAATAATTCTTGCTGATATCAATATTGCAATTGCAAATATGTTCAAAGACGAAGAAGGAAAAGGAAGGAGTGAACCTACAGATTATTCTTCAACTATCAGTAACTTACTTGCTAAGTTGAATGGAGACGAAGAAACTAGTGAGAAAACTGATATAATAAGTACTGCTTTACCTTCTGAATTTACTTTATATCAAAATTATCCAAATCCGTTTAATCCAACCACTGAGATTAAATTTGCTTTGCCAACAGCAAGTGATGTAAAACTAAATGTTTATAACATAAACGGACAATTAGTATCTGAACTTGTAAATGGAAGCAAAGAAGCAGGAATCCATTCAGTTAATTTCAATGCAAGTAACTACAATTCAGGTATGTATTTCTACACACTTGAAGCAAACGGACTAAGCATTACAAAGAAAATGATACTTACGAAATAATCTTAGTCTAACTGAATACATTACATTAGAGGTGGCTTCAATTCCACCTCTTTTTTTATATCTTTAAATTGACACATAGGGATTGTTTTAAAAAGAAAAATTAATTAGGGCTAACGGTCATGGCAAAAACCAGTGGGGAGGAGCGAGCTAAATATCCAAGTAACCGATTGATGTTTTGCCAATGTTATCCTTTGTATATTCCCGATTCCTTCAGTTATAAAAAAGGGGGGGGGATTTTTTGTTTAGATTCAGTATAACTTTTATTCACGAATATTATTTCTCCAACACCTGTTGGATTTTTCAATTATTACTTAAAGTATTATCTATTTCTCTTTTCAACTCTTCTACAGTTGGTAAGAGATCTTGATATTTTTTAGGTAATTTTCGAGTTAAAGTATATTCTGATACTCCCATTGGTTTATCAATTCCTTTTAATGAAAACTCTACCTCGAAGTTATCTTTTTCAGCACATAATATTATACCAATTGATGGGTTTTCATCTTCCATTTTTATCTGATCATCTAATATATTTAAATAGAGATTCATTTTACCTGCATATTCAGCTTTAAATTCGGTAGCTTTAAGTTCTATGGCTACTAGACATTTTAGTTTTCTATGAAAAAAAAGTAGATCAATATAGTAGTTCTTTTTATTGCCTTGAAGCTTAAATTGATTTCCTATAAATGTAAAACCATATCCTAGTTCTAATAATAATTTTTTGATTTTTGCTACCATTTTATTTTCCATCTGTCTTTCATGAATAGGTTTTGATATACCAAGAAAATCAAGATTATAGTTACTTTTCAACATCTCTTCAGCTTGTTCTGTTATGTGTTTTGGTAATGCAATATTAAAATTATTTTGAGTAGGTTCAATCATATAATTTTCAAATGCACCTGCTTTTATTTGATTTAATAGAACACTTCTACTCCAGCTTAACTCTTTTGTAGCTGATAGATAATATTTTTGTTCTTCTGGATTCTTTATTTTTGATATAATTAATATGTTTTGTCCCCATGGTATTTTATATGCAAATTGTAATAGATTTGAATTGTTTTTATAACTCAAATAAAATTGTCTCATATACCATAAATTCTGAACGGAATAGCCTTCCATTCCGTAATTCATATTTTTTAAATCTATTGAAAGTTTTTCAACAATAGATTTGCCCCAACCAAATAATGTTTGTTTTTCTACAATTACTTCACCTATTCTAAAATATAACTGAATAATTGATTCATTGATTTTGTATGCGGCTTTATTTTTTGCATCTTGTATTTCGGTTAGTATTTCTTGTACAAATTTGTTATATTTGTTGTAATCTAATTCTTTCATTTTTATAAACCTGTTATTTTTTTTATTTTATCCAACAGCTGTTGGAGATTTCTTCATTCTAAATATAATTAATTCAATATTTTTCTGCAAGCTACTTATAAGTTGAATAAAGATTGGAATTGTTATAAAGATCTGAAGGAAATCAATATCGCTATGTTTATGCTAAGGATTCACCCTAATTATTTTTAAGTTGAACATTTCCATAGAATACACTAAATTAGGTAAATTCAAAGAATAGATAATAGTAGGAAGTAAGTATGAAGTTTATCAAATGGAAAATTATTTGAAGAAGAAAAAAATATACAGTTGCAAGTGAATAAAACTGTTATACTAATAAAAAATTAACAACTACAAGAGAGCGCTATGGCACTATTTGAAATTTCAGGGGAAAATCTATCACGAGTAAAAAGCAATCCGTTCTCTCTTGAAAAAGAAATACAACAATTAACCGAAAACAATCTTTACGAATTATTCAGTTTGAAATTTGTAAAGAGTGAGTTTTCAATTAAAAATTTCAGAATAGATTCATTGGCTTACGATGAAGAAACAAATTCATTTGTAATAATCGAATACAAAAAAGACAAAAACTTCAGTGTTATTGATCAAGGGTATGCCTATTTGTCAATCATGTTGAACAACAAAGCTGATTTTGTCTTGGAGTATAATGAAAAATTTGACACAAAACTAAAGAGAACTGATGTCGAATGGCCTCAATCTAGAGTAATATTTGTCGCTCCATCTTTCACTTCATTCCAAAAGACATCTATTAATTTCAAGGATTTACCAATAGAATTATGGGAAATTAAAAGATTTGGCAATAACATGGTTACTTATTCAAGAATCACATCTGATGGTTCTTCTGAAAGCATTAATACAGTTAAGAAATCAGCTAAAACAGAACAAATTGTTAAAGATGAAATCAAAGTTCACACTGAAGAAAATTTACTTAAATCATCATCTGAATCCATAATAGATTTTTACAACAATATTAAAGAAGAAATCTACCAGCTTGATAGTGGTATTTATGAAAAAATTACCAAAACAATGATTTGCTTTTACAGTGATGGCAAGGGCTTAATATGGATACACCCTCAAAAAAACCAGATCAAAATATATCTAAGAAAAGGTTTGTATAGAGATAAATACAACAAAATAAAAAAAGATGGATGGGGCGGCTATCCAGAATTAGCAGTCCATGAAAACGATATAGATTTATCTTACATGCGTGACCTTTTCCAACAAGCATATGAAATATAAGTATAACAAATCAATTCACTGGATGCCGAGATCGTTTGCCGCCCTACGGGGGCAAGTTCATTGGCGGCACCAGTGATTTCAAACGTTATAAGGAGAAATAATTCATGCAATTACCGATGTACACAAAAGCTTCAGAAGGTGGGGTTCATAGTGCAATGATTCCAAATATTATTCATAAATTATATTATATGCCTATAGGTGCAATCGGTTATAAATTTCCGATTGCCGTGTTAAAAAAGCTTTATATCTAAGAATATATATACTAACATAAATTTAAAAAGGTGAATTCAAAACTCACCTTTTTTAATCATCGTAGCTAAATATTAAGCGATTCTTTTAGCTAATAATTTTTCGTCAATCTCAACAGTAGCTTTTTCTTTTAGTTCTTGAGCGAATTTAGAGATATTATTGTTGATCACAGTGTTCTTCATATTTTTTTTAGAGCATCCTTAACTTCTTCAAACTTCTTTTCATAATCCCCCCCCCCTTTTTTTATTTTACAGTTAGGGAATATATTTAGGATAACGGATATGGCAAAACGCAGTGGGGTCATATCGTGTTAAATGGCTAAGTAACCCATTGAGATTTGCCAATGTTAGGTGCTGTAATTATGATTCATCTATATCATCATTTTTCTTTTTTCTATTTAGAAAAGTGGGTAAAAGTAGTCCTGTAATATCTGTACCCATATGCATTAATCCTATCAAAAGGAAATCGTTATATATTAAGTATGCAACTCCATAAAATAATTGGATAAACACTATTGAAGAAGTACCTAAAATTCTGCCTTGTTTCGTATGATGTAACCCATTTAGGAATAATGATGTCAATAGTGCATAAATAGGGTTTATTTTAAGGTAGTTAATCATAAATCCCATAAGAAACACTCTCAGTAATAATTCTTCAGAAAAACCATTGAATAATCCCAAGGCGATTTTCTGCCATGTTTTTTTTTGGAAAACATTTTTCATGTTATAAGCGTATTGCTTGCAATCATGCTCAAGTTGGTTAATAAAATATTTTTGCATGATTGATGCTACTAGTTTTGATATTTTAATGCCAAAATAAATTAACAAAGACCCTAAAACAGGTGAAAGCAAATAATAATAAATCGGCAATGATGGAACTAACCCATAAATTTCAACCTGATCTAATAATATTATACCTATGGGAACAACAAAAAATATTACTATTTGGTTTTGAAATAACTCACTAATAAATTTGCTGTTACTGATAATATTCTTTGTACTTTCAGAATCATCATCAGGAATCTTTTGAAAAATTCCTTCAATTCCAGATATGCTCCAAGGTATTAGTTGCATACAAATTACTGCTGTACACCATATATATATTACTTGATTGAGGTTCATATTAATCCAATTATTTTATATTTTTATTTTAATCATAATTATTGCACCTAACGGTCATGGCAAAAAGCAGTGGGGTAGAGCGAGTCAAATGTCCAAGTAACCCATTAATATTTTGCCAATGTTGTAGGATGTCGTAACTCTTTTCGTTCTTATTCTTACAAATACAAATTGAGTCTATTTTTTCTCTTTCTCTTTCAAATCTTTTTTTATCTCAATCTTATCTTTCTTCTTACTTGTACTTGCAGCAATGATGTAGTAGAATTTCTTATTTGTACTACTATTCTTTTGCCATTGTGTACTAGTAATGAAAGTTCCTGTAGAATCTATAGTAAATGCTCCGTAAGGGTCTTCAGATGTATAAACTTTATATTCAGATGCTCCAGTAACCATTCCCCATGATAAAGTTATAGTAGAATCATTTTCAGTTGTTATCTGTAAATCTCTAGGTGCTATTAATACCTGTGTAACATCTGTCCAATATATACTGGAGGCATCTGAAGTTATTTCATTTCCTATGATGTCTTTTACTGTAAATACGATATCTCCATTACACACATGATCTCTTGCAGATATTGTTCCGGTATAATTATATGTGTTTTTTGCAGGTGTTAATGTTATTGTTCCGGTATCACCTTCAATTTCATAATCTGCCGTAACACTCTCAATTTCTGATACATCGTTAAATTCAAGATTTAGATGCATATCTTCATTAATATTTGCTTGATTCCCGTATATAAAATCTATGTTGGGTGTGTCCATGTCAGGTATTGCATAGACAACTATATCATTTATTGAATAAGTTGTCATCTGACACCAATCTATTCCATTGTAATAATGATGATTCCACATTAATTTAATTGTTTGACCTGAATATTTACTTAAATCATAATTAAAATCTGTCCAAACTCTATTGATTGGACCTAACATTATTGGTGTCATCAATGCATCATTATTTGCATCACATACTGCAAATTCTACAAAACTATAATTTGAAGAAGAAGGTTTTGTGAAATACATATTATATTCTAATTTCGTCTTGTTTTCACTACTATCAGGAACTGTAAAAGCCGGTGAATATAATTCAGAATAGAATGACACAGCAAAAGTAGAAAGTACTTTCACGCATTGTTCTCCTGTTCCTGTTGGATCATTACCGATAATCCATTCTGTAGTTTGGAAAGAGTCTGTATCCCACCCGCCTGTTGCTAAATCTGGCATTGTTTCAAAATCTTCAAGTAATACAGCCTCTACTGTCATAACATCTAATTCTCCACTACAATTTGGATCATCGAATAATTCTGCTTCTATTTTAAATCTTTTCCCTTTTGGATCCGAAGTTACAGTACTTAAATCCCATGGATAAACCCATAAGCTATCTTGAAGTACGATATCTGCTTGATTTACATATACACCATCTATCTTGATATTGATTTCAGGATAACTACCTAATACTTGTGGGACTTTAACCTTAATCTCAAGCGTATCTGTAACAATAGCCTTTCCGGGTGGTTTTATTGGATATATGTCGTCTAGATTTGGATATATTACCTCAGGAATTGGTTTTACATCTATGTATAGATTTGACAAAGGTGAATTTTCTGAAAAATAATATGATAAATCGTGATTCATAAAATTCCTTTTTAAAAAACTTCTGAACAAATTTACTGATTCCGTTTCCAAACTATCAGCAGGTATTCTATATCTGTATAAATTGGTGTCAATCACTGTATATTCGAGAGTATCTGTCATATTTACTGAATTCATAAAAGATTCTGTTCTAACCGGTGGTGGTTTTATACTGTTATGAACTAGAAAATCAGGACCTTTCATATCTATGATCAATGTATCTTCGTAAGCTAAAATAATTGAATCACCAGATGCTACATTATACTGATAATAACTACTCGTGACATTTATAATGACAGGTTTCTCATATACATTCTTGAGTCCGTTTATCTCATCATTTGTTAAACCTGTAGCTGTAGAATTTATATAACCATGCATAAGAGCTGAAGCATCGTTCACATCGTCTAAACCTAGGGAATGGGTGAGCTCATGCATGATCACAGTATTGATATTATGTATATTAGGATCATAAACAGAGTCATTTACTATGATCGTAAATGATGTATATTCTCCCGGGCCTGTTATATTGCATGTTGCAACAGCATCTATAGGGTCTAATACGGTTTCGTATTTTACAATACAATCTTCTGTTTCAGATGTAGTTGGTGCAACTACAAGAGTAGGTGCATTTGTAACTCCATGAGAATTTACTTCCTGTATACAAGCATCTAAATCCAAGCCCCATGAAGCTTTCAGACTATCTACTTCATGTGTTAAATAAACCGTATAATCTCCGGGGGTTGCAAGCCATGAATCCATTAGTTTATATCCATAAGAATGAACCTGTATAACCAAAAGGATAAGAATGAATTTATTTATCATTTTTAGCCTCCTTGATTATATAGTTTCTTTGATAGAAATTTTCAGAATCATTTATTTTATTGAAATTTTCTATTATTGAAAGTATCTCTTCATAACTTTTAAATTCTGTATCGAAATATTCAAAAAATACTCTCTCATTATTAATCATTAATGACCCTTTTAACTTCGAATAATCATTTTTAAATTCTTCTTTTCCGAATAATCCTTTTTGAAAAAAGAATATGTATTCTTTGCCCTTTTCAACATATTCACTACCTGAAGAAATGATAAATTTACCTTTTGAACTTATAAATGGGATCTCATCTAAGGAAGAAACTAAGTTTTCACTTCCTTTTAAAATTCTATTAATCTTAACAAAAAATCTTGATCTAATATTCCCATAAGCATTTCTTTCCTCTTCCTTGTCCTTGCACAAATATTGAACCTTGTCAATTGATCCAATTGCTATTATATCTGAATGGATAATATTATATGCAAAACTCTCTTCTGATGAAGTAGCGGTATGAGTCAAAAATAGTCCAAGTTTTTTTAATTCATCTACGGCATTGAGATTGATATTATGATCAAAATAACTTTTAGGTGAAACAGATTTATGTTCTAGTATGCCTAATTTCTCTGCTTTTTTCATGTATTGGGTTTTGAAAATCTCCAATTCTACTTTCGTCATACCTGTATCAATACCCAATTGATCTTTAACAGTCTTGCTGGATTTCACTTGAACGGTTTGTTCTAATGGGTAAGAATCTACATTTGTTGTTACCTCATGTTTCACTTCTTTACTTTTTTCAATCTGTGGTTCATTTACTCCATCATCCGACATTGCAAAGATGGTTGTTAGCAGTATAAATATTACTACTGCAATTATTGATTTGTACTTCATTGCATCCTCCATTTTTATTTTATTGTCTTTTCTATCATTTATTTTTTTAGACTCAATTTGTATTTTGTATTAATCTAGAGTTACGATGTCCTACAACGGTCATGGCAAAAAGTAGTGGGGATAAACCTAGCTAACACTCCAAGTAACCCATTAATATTTTGCCAATGTTGGCGGATCGTTTTAATTTATGAATATAGGGGTT
>JAQICF010000242.1 GCA_027858795.1 Candidatus Delongbacteria bacterium
CCACCACCACCACCACCACCTTCAGTAGATGAAGATGAGATTTTTGATTTCTATGCTATACAAGAGAAACCAGAGATGATGCCGGGTGAATTAAAAAAAATACAAAGATATATATTCAAGAACTATCCACCTTTGGCAAAAAGGAGTGGTGTATCTGGTAGAGTTAATTTGAAATGGGTTGTAAGCAAGGATGGTATACCAACCGATGTTATAATAGTAAAAGAAAAACCTAAAGATATGGGCTTTGGACAAGTTGCCCAAAAAGCTATTCAATCAGCGAGATTTAAACCTGGAATGCAAAGGGATCAACCTGTTGCAGTCCGGATGAGGCAGTTGATACGTTTTACGACTAGCACCAAATAGATAAATACAAGGTCTGAGATTCTCAGGCCTTTATTTTTTTGACTCTTTATGTAAATATTTATCGGAGTATTTAAAATGAAAATCTTAGTTGTTGGATCAGGTGGAAGAGAGCATTCTATATTAAGTAAACTGAATGAAAGTGAAACAGTTGAAAAATTATATTGTCTTCCCGGAAATGCTGGAACTGAAGAAATAGCTGAGAACATAGGTATTGATAACTTACAGATAGATAAATTAATTGAGTTCGTAAAAGCTGAGAATATAGATCTTACTGTAATAGGTCCTGAGCAGCCATTAATAGATGGATATGCTGATCGATTTATAAAAGAAGGATTGAATATTTTCGGTCCTGAAAGTAGAGCGGCATTGATAGAAGGCAGTAAAGCATTTTCGAAGGATATAATGCATAAATATTATATTCCTACAGCAAAGTATAAGAATTTTACAGATTATGAAGCAGCAAAAGATTATTTATCACAGCAAATTATTCCTATAGTAATAAAAGCTAGTGGACTTGCGGCTGGCAAAGGTGCTGTAGTTTGCTTTAGTGAGGAAGAAGCTAATTCAACCTTAGCGAGTATGATGGTTGATAAAGAATTCGGAGAAGCGGGAAATGAAGTTGTCATAGAAGAATTCTTAACCGGTGAGGAAGCATCTATTTTTGCGGTGTCTGACGGAAATTATTACAAAGTACTTCCATCAGCTCAAGATCATAAAGCTATATTTGATGGTGACAGAGGTCCAAATACAGGTGGAATGGGTAGTTATTCACCTGCACCTATTATTAATGATGAAATATTAAAGGAAATTGAAAAAGAAATTATCTCTCCTTCTTTTGTAGCAATGAAAAAAGAAAATAGAACTTATAAAGGTGTTCTTTTTATTGGTTTAATGATAACAGCGGAAGGTCCAAAAGTTATTGAATATAATTGCCGATTCGGTGATCCTGAAACACAGGTCATATTACCTAAATTTGATGGTGATCTAGCTGAATTGTTAATGAAAGCAGCTAGATCAGAATTTACAAAAAATGAAATATTACCAGTAAAAAATGATCATTACTTATGTTTAGTACTTGCATCAGGCGGGTACCCGGGTCCTTATTCAAAAGGGAATATTATTGCAGGATTAGATAATATTGAAGAAGGTTCTTCTGTTATCCATGCAGGAACAAAAAAGGATAATGGAAATATAGTTACATCAGGTGGAAGAGTGCTTGGTATCGTTTCTCAGGGATCAACACTGAAAGAGTCTAAAGATAGATCATATAAAATGGCTGAACAAATAGATTTTAGAGATAAATACTATAGATATGATATCGGGGATAAAGGTATCAAGAGATATAGTAATTCCTAATACAGCCATGATTTGTTTTTACGTATCGTAGTAAATGTACTAATAATGAATAAATATTATTTATCGTTTGCATTTTCACTGAAAATATGCTATGTTGGTTATATAGACCTTATTGAATTTTATAGGTTTGACAACAATTTAAGCTTATAATATCTTATCATTCAATATGGTGATTTTCTAACGTCTTAATTCGGAGGCATCTATGAGTTGGAATGTTGGACATATAGCAGAAAAAAATAGTAAATTGGTTCAGATATCTACTTTGATAGTATCTATTCTTTTAACATTAATGTTTGCGATATCCCATAAATTTGAAGCTGGTATAATAGATGAAGGTATAAAAATATCGGATATAGAAATAATTGATGTAGATATTACCGTACAGCCTGATATTAAACAGAGCGTTGAACCAACAGCATCAAAGATCCCAATAGCAGCTGAAGATGATGAAGAAATTGAAGACGATGCAGAATTTGAAATTCCTGATACTGAATTTGACGCAAGCTCTTTACCACCACCACCACCATCTTTTGCAGGTGGAGATGATGAGATATTTGATTTCTTTGCTATACAGGAAAAGCCTGTGATGACAGATAAAGCAAGGAAGAACTTATCACAATATATTTTTAAGAATTATCCGTCTTTAGCTAAAAGGAGTGGAGTATCCGGTACCGTAATTCTTCAATTTATATGCTCTAAAGAAGGAATTCCAACTAAAATCAATATAGTAAAAGAGAAACCAAAAAGTATGGGTTTTGGAGAGGTTGCTATAAAAGCATTGGAACAAACAATGTTCTCACCAGGTATGCAAAGAGACAAGCCAGTTGCTGTGAGAATGAAACTACCAATAAAATTTACTACTAAGAGTAATTGATTTTACACAGTTCTATGATATTAAAAGAAAAAGGGTAGCTGAGGGTAGCTGATAGCTACCCTTTTTTATTTGTAAAACATGATTGCATAATTTTATTTACATCTTTATATTCAAGAGTGAATAAGTTAATCAAATAAGAAATAAACTTGATCGCATGAAATATCAAGAATTATGGAGGAAAGATGAGAAGATTATTAACATTATTTATGATCATATTATCGTTTAGTCTATTTTCACAGAGTGAACTTTCTGCAGAAGAAATGGCAATGTTTAAGAGTAATGTAGTTGTACCACAACCTTCTGAGATCATAATGGCTTTGGATAGACTTTCAGAAGTTAATTGGAAGGAAATTGTAAAGTATGATTACACAGCCAATTATGCAGAGAATTATAAGATAGCTTTGAATCTGGGAGCTAGAGTTGCTCAGGGTTTTATAGCAATTCAAGCAGAAGACAGAAGAAATACAGGTGAAATGTTCAGCGTCAGTAGAGATCTTGCAGAGAATTTTGGTGCAAACAGTGAAATGTTCATCGATAAGGATCAAATTGCAACTCTTCTTAATGAAGGTAAGTGGATGGAACTTAGAGGAATATTGGACGGCATACATCTAGAGATAAAAGGTGAAATGAAGAAATACGATCCTGATTATGTTGCTTTAGCAAGTATTGGTGGATGGATAGAAGGATTGCACGTTGTTACAAAAGCTTTGTTATCAAATTACTCTGAGGATGCTTCAACTATTCTATATCAACCTGAATTAATCGAGCATCTAGCAGCAGAAATACTTAACGTAAAAGAAATTAATAGGAACAATCCTGAGGTTAAGTTAATAAATCAGGAAATGCCTAAGATACAGAAACTATGTGATGTGGGATTTGGAAATCCAATTCCGCTTGAAAATATTAAGCAACTTTCAGAGATCAGTACTAATTTAATAAATGTTATTGTCACTGAAACAAAGAAAGATGGTAAAAGTGACGATATAAAGGAAGATTCAAATATTGCAGGTATTCCTGTAGCAGTTATAGTAGCTTTATTTGTTGTTTTATTTATTATCATTAAGAAGAAAAAGAAAGGAGGAGAATAATGAAATATGAATTATTGAAATTGAAGAATCCTTTTCTTATTCTTTTATCTATCATACTTATAGGATCGTCTTCATTTGTATTTTCTCAGGATGATGATAACTGGGAAGAAAGTGAGACAGATATTGAGTATCTGGCAGGGGAATCAAAAAAAGAAATGCAGGAGAAGTTTTATTATACTAACGGTGATGTAAAGTCCGGATATTTTAGTGAGAACAAGAATGTTTATGCAACATTCACATTATATAAAGGTAATTCTTATGCATTTTCTATCGGTGCTGCTGATAATGCCGATAATCTCAAAGGTTCTTTATACGGAAATAACTTTGTCGATAAGATATTTTCTGAAGTGATAGAAATAGACAATTATAAGGTTTTTTATTTCACACCTGAAAAAAGTGGTACTTATTACTTAAAGGTTGAATCGAACGAAGATAAAGACAGTGATTCTGAGTGGATGTATTACTACGGTTTCAAGCAAACCAAGAAGTAATTTATTATGGGCAGGTTAAATACCTGCCTTTTTAATTTTATGATAAATAAGATCAGAAGATATATTAACAAAGAATCTTTGAGCTGGGCTTTGTATGACTGGGCAAATTCAGCCTTTGCAACTACTGTTATGGCAGTATTTTTTCCCTTATTCTTCAATGACTATTGGAGCAAAGGGATCGATACCGTTGATACAACTGCAAGATTAGGATTTGCAAATTCGGTTGTAGGAGTATTGATCTTATTGTCTGCTCCTATTTTGGGATTCATATCGGATAACAGTTCACTTAAGAAAAGATTTTTATTAATAATGACACTACTGGGAGCGTTATCAACAATTCTATTGTTTTTTGTGGGGCAGGGTGTTTGGATCATTGCCTTGGTATTGTATGTAGTTGCTACGATCGGGTTCAGTGGAGGTAATATATTTTACGATGCTTTATTGACTTCAGTAGCACCAAAGAAAAGATATAACTTTGTTTCAAGTCTGGGATTTTCACTTGGATATCTTGGCGGGGGAATCCTTCTTGCACTTAATATATTCATGTCACTAAATCCAGAAAAATTTGGAATACAAAATAGTTCAGATGCCGTAAGATATGCTTTTGTAAGCGTGGGAGTATGGTGGCTTTTATTTTCGATACCGTTGTTCAGCTTAGTGAAAGAGAAGAAAAATAAGCGAGACCGGGTCTTAGATTCATTTAAACAGAGTTTTAAAAGCGTTTTTGCGACATTCAAGGAGATCAAAGACTACAAACCTATTTTATACTTTTTGATCGCATACTGGCTTTATATTGATGGTGTGGATACTATTGTTAGAATGGCTATGGATTTCGGGATCTCTTTAAACTTGGAAAGGGACAGCTTGATCAAAGCTTTTCTGCTTACTCAATTTATTGGTTTCCCTGCAGCTTTGTTGTTCGGAGTTTTTGCAAAAGGAAAAAAGGGTGCACGGAATGGGGTATATTTAACTTTAGTAATATATCTGGCAGTTTCAATTTTCGGTGCGATGCTTGATTCTGAGACAGAATTTTTTCTTTTAGCAGGTGTTATAGGTCTTGTTCAAGGTGGAATTCAAGCTTTAAGCAGATCTTATTTTGCAGAGATAATCCCTAAAGAAAGGTCTGGAGAATTCTTTGGATTTTATAACATGATAGGGAAATTTGCTGTAGTACTCGGTCCATTGTTGATCGGTGCTACAGGTTTAATGCTTAGAAAATTCGGTTTTGACAGTGAAATGGCAACAAGAGGAGGAATCTTCTCAGTATCACTTTTCTTTATTGCAGGAGGAATTATGTTCCACCACGCTGTTAGAGTTGAAAAAAGAGATTCTCAATATTAATACTCTAAGCTTGACAAATATTCATAGGTTAGTTATATAACTCAATGCTTGACAAATATTCATAGGTTAGTTATTATAGAGCTACTTTAATACATAAATTACAGGTATGATAATGAAAAAATATTTTACAACAGCAATATCGTATGTCAATGGGAAACCCCATCTAGGACATGCCTATGAAGCAATACTCACGGATGTACAAACAAGATATAATAAATTATTCGGTCATGATTGCTTAATGCTTACTGGCGTAGATGAGCACGGTCAGAAAGTCTATGATGTTGCAGTAGAGAAAAATATGGATCCACTTGAGTACTGTGACAGCTTAATTCCTGATTTTACAAATTTATTAAAAGCTTCAGATGTTGATTATGATGTATTCTTTAGAACGACAGATGAATCTCATATGAAGAATGTTCAGGCTATATTGCAGAAATTATATGACAATGGTGATATCTATAAAGATCATTATGAGGGTAATTATTGCACTCCATGTGAAACTTTTTATACTGAAAAAGATCTAACAGATGGAAAATGTCCTGAGTGCGGGAGAGAAACAACAATTATTAAGGAAGAAAATTATTTCTTCAATATGGGTAAATATGCAGAAAAATATGAGGAGTTTCTGAATAATAATGATGATTTTATTTTTCCAAAGTTTAGAAAAAATGAAGTTCTTGGTATCCTAAAAAAAGGATTAAGACCCTTATGTATCTCAAGAAAGAAGGAAAAGATGCCTTGGGGAATAGAAATACCTTTTGATAAAGACTTTGTTACTTATGTATGGTTTGATGCTTTAACAAACTATATTAACGGAATTGGTTATCTTAATGATGATGAGAAATTTAATTCTTATTGGTCAGGTGCAGTTCATAACATTGGCAAAGATATTCTTCTTCATCACTGTGTTTATTGGCCTACGATGTTAATGGGTATGGGTGTCGACCTACCAAAGAAGATCGTTATTCACGGTATCTGGATGGGTGAAGGTGGAAAAAAGATGAGTAAATCTTTAGGTAATGTTATTGATCCAATAGGACTTATAGATAAGTATGGTTCGTCATCATTCAGGTTTTATGTTCTCAGAGAAATGTCACTGGGACATGATGGAGTATTTACAAAAGAATTCTTTATCAATAGACACAACAATGAACTTGCAAATGACTTTGGTAATCTGCTGAATAGAGCAACTCATATGGTCGTTAAGAACTTTGATGGTATTATTCCTGAACCTTCGAAGAAAACAGAACACTGTGATGCATTTATCTCAGAATTTAAGAACCTAATGTCTGGGATCGAGCAAAAGATATATGATTTTGAATTGAATAAAGCTTTAGATGATATAATGAAGATGATCAGAAATACAAATAAATACATGGAAGATACTGCTCCATGGAAACTGATAAAAGAAGATAAAGCGCTATGTGGTGCAGTACTTTATAATGCTCTGGAGTCTGTGAGGATCTGTAGTATTCTACTTTCACCTGTAATTCCAAAGAAATTCGAAGAGATCAAGGATGTTTTCAATGGTGAAATTCCAAGTGTACTGGAGTTCGGCAAGCTAGAACCTGGAAAAAAGATCAATAAAGCAGTTTCATTATTTCCAAAGATAGAAAAAGAAAAGGAAGAGAAAAAAGAACCGGTTAAAGTTGTTCCGGATAATTTAATAGATATAACAGATTTTGGTAAAGTTGAGATAAAGACCGGAAAGATCATAAAAGCTGAGAGTGTTGAAGATAGTAATAAACTTTTACTTACTGAAGTTGATCTAGGTAATGGGGGTGTTAGGCAGATCGTTGCAGGAATTGCAAAATTCTATCAACCGGAGGATATTTTGAATAAGCATATTCTTGTTGCTTCTAATTTAAAACCTGCTACTATTATGGGGATCGAGAGTCAGGGTATGTTGCTTTCGGTTAAGAAAGGGAAGAAGCTAAAGCTGGTCGAGATTGATGAGGAATTACCATTGGGTAAAAAATTGGTTTAAAAAAAACTTGTAGGGGCGTATTGATGATATACGCCCTTTTTTATTTTGTCATCCTGAACTCGATTCAGGATCTTTCTTTTTAAAATATTTTTTCAATTTTTTTTTCACAAGGTCACTATTTGACACTTTGCTATTTGTATATTGTTTTTAATCATAATACCGAAGGAGGAATAATGGCAGAATATAATAATCGAAATACAGGTAGTATCGGGGAAGAAATCGCAGTTAGATATCTTGAAACAAAGGGTTTTGAAATAAAGAAAAGGAATTTTCAGTATTCGAATTTTGGTGAGATTGATATTATTGCAAAAGATGGGAATGTGCTTGTATTTGTAGAGGTAAAGGCTAATAGAACAAAGAATTTTGGGAAGCCTGAATTTCGGGTTGGAATATCAAAGCAAAGGCAGATCTATAAAGTTGCCCAGATCTATATGTCATATAATAATATAAGAAATACTGATTGTCGCTTTGATGTAATTGGGATTGAAATGGGTCGTGATACAAATGAAATTACCCATTTCGAAAATGCGTTTAGTTTGGTACTGTGAATTAAGAATGACAACTTATTTGAACTTCTTCGGTCAAAGAAATAAACACAATGGAGAATGTTATGAAAAAATATTTATTTGTTGTACTGGCAATATTAATTGCTATAACGAGTTGTTCAAAGGACAAAACATACACTGTAGAAGAAAAAGATGGAGTTAAGTATTTTAGTAATAAAGGTGTTCCTTCAGTGTTGGAATTTGATCCAGCTCTCAAACTTATTGTTAAAATATCAGGAACAGAAAGTGATAATGATGCAGAAGAAAGAGTGTTTTCAAAAGTTTCTGATATTGTTGTAGATTCGAAAGGTAGTATTTATATCGCGGACAATCATTCTTCTACTATTAAAAAATTTGATAAGAAGGGCAATTATGTTAAAACTTTTGGAAGGTTAGGAAATGGTCCCGGAGAATATGGAATGCTGGGAGATATGAGTATTTTCAATGATACAATTGTTGTTTTCGATCAAGCTTCAGTTAAACGGGTAAAGTTTGATACTAATGGAAAATTTTTAGGATTTAAGTACTTTCAGACAGATGCAAAACCAATGTTTTTAGAGCAGATAAATAAAGAGAGAAATATTGGTCTCAAAATGGCTCCTAAGATGGTGGATGGGATCGTATATTTTTCTGTTGAAGTCCAAATGTATGATTCAAAGTATAATGAGATGTTTTCTTTAGATAAGAGAAGCATGGAACTTGACACAAATAATCCACAAATTAATCCTACCGATATATTCACACCGGTTTCTTTTTCGGATAAGAATATCTTCACCGCAGAGGTTGATGAGAATCTTTTCAAATATAAAGTCTATGACCTTTCCGGGAAACTTGTGCAGACTGTCAAGATAAGTTATAAAAAATCAGAAGTCTCCAAAGATAGAATTGAACTATTCAAGAGTGCTGTGCGAAATAGTGATGGAACGAACGAAAACAATCTTACAAGAGCATATAACAAAGCAATTGAAGATATTTATTGTGATAAATTAGATAGAGTATGGGTTAAGAAAGCCAAGACAGATGAGAGTCAAGCAGGTGGATATATAGAATTTAGTATCTTCAAAAATGGTGTTTATTTGAATAATTATAAATTCAAAGGTAATGTTGTCTCCAATCAGACCATGGTTGGAAAGCATCTATTCTACTTCGTTGGAGATAAATTATATGTTGCTCTGGACGAGGATGGAGAGGTAAGTGTTAGTGTTTATGATTACAATTAACAATTGATAATTTACAATTTAGGAGAAAGATATGAAAAAATATTTATTTGTATTACTGGCAATATTCATTTCTATAACGAGTTGTTCAAAAGACAAGACATTCACTGTGGAAGAAAAAGATGGAGTTAAATATTTTAGCAACAAAGGTTTTCCATCAGAGTTAGAATTTGATCCGGATCTTAAACTTAGCTTTAAAATATCAGGTAACAATAAAGAAGGTCAAGATAATGACAGAATATTCAGTAACATATATGATCTGGCAGTTGATTCAGAACAAAGTATCTATATTGCCGACAGTCATTCTTCTACGATTAAAAAGTTTGATAAGACGGGTAAATATATAAATACTTTTGGAAGACTGGGTGGCGGTCCGGGAGAATATGGAATGCTAGGAGATATAAGTATTTTCAATGATACGATAGCCGTTTTCGATCAGGCTTCAGATAAGTGGGTTAAATTTGATAAAAAGAGTAATTTTTTAGGTTTTAAATCTTTCCCTCAGGATAAACAACCTATTTTTATGGAACAGTTAAACAAAAATAGAAATCT
>JAQICF010000044.1 GCA_027858795.1 Candidatus Delongbacteria bacterium
GCATTTGAGAAACTACTCCAATAAGTGATTCTGCAAGCATTGTTCTAATCTGATTTTGTTGATTGGCAGGAAATTGATCGATAATACGGTCAACTGTTCCAACAGCTGTGTTCGTATGAAGTGTTCCCATCACCAAGTGACCTGTTTCAGCCATTTCGATAGCAATAGCGATCGTTTCAAGATCTCTCATCTCTCCAACCAGAATAACATCAGGATCTTCTCTTAATGCAGCTCTAAGTGCTTTCTTGAAAGATTGTGTATGTTCTCCAACCTCTCTCTGATTCACAAGACATTTTTTATTCTGGTGAACAAATTCTACTGGATCCTCAACAGTTATGATATGTTTTTGAGTATTTCTATTTACATGATCTATCATAGCAGCTAAAGTGGTAGATTTGCCTGATCCGGTAGGTCCGGTAACAAGTATCAATCCTTTTGGTAGACTACAAAGTTCTATAATTGCATTAGGAATATTCAAAATTTCAGGAGTAAGAATCTCAAATGGTATCTGTCTAAAAACAGCTCCCGGACCCTTATTATCTCTGAATATATTTGCTCTAAAACGACAAAGGTCAGGTATTTCATATGCATAATCAGAATCGTTTGTTTCTTTAAATTCTTTAATATTCTTCTCAGGAGTTATTTGGTTTATAACTGTCCATAGATCATTCTCAGCCAGTTCAGGATAGTCCTCAAGAATCATCATATCACCATCGATCCTCAAGATCGGTTTTGCTCCGGTACTTAAATGAAGGTCAGATGCATTATTGTCCAGCATGAATTTAAGAAGTTCATCTATTTTAATATTAGTTGCAGTAGAAGCACGTGCAGTAGAATTCTTAAATACGATCGAAGTTTCGTCTGCATTAAAACTTATTGTTGCACCGATGTAATTAAAACTGGGTTGATTATCAAAGAATTCCTTACATTCATTTTTCATTGACGAAATAAATTCTGCAGTTAACGGATTAGGATTAAGTACTCTTTGTTTACCCGCAATGACCATATAAGGGGATTCTCCAAGCTTTAAGACCATTTCCTCACCATTTTTTGTAACCATGGCATTTAGGAATTTTTCTATATTACTCATAATATCTCCACCTTATTGATTTTGTTTTTATTGATATGGATTTTTTGATTATCTTTCACAAATGTCAGAAATACATGATCTCCATTAAGAAAATCTACCGTTCTAGACCTATATTCAGGAAGATCTTCATGAGCAACAACTTTTATTTTTTCACCGGTTATGAATTGAACAGATAATACTTTATTGTCTTCTTTATTGTCTTCCTTAATCTCTTCTAATTCTTGCAAATAAAGTACAGATTCAAGATTTATAATTGTAAAAACTTCTTCTCCGTTAGTGATAAATGAAGGTACAAACTGTTTGTCGCTGTTTAACAACTCAATTATTGTTTCTTCTCCAGCTCGAGTAGCAGATAGTTTGTTTAAAAAGATAGTCAACTTGTGTTTCTTTATCAAACCTCCATCTTTGAAAGCAATCACGACCTCTTTCTTTATCTTTGGAATACTAATATCATCCATGATATCCCCAATTTTTTATTTTAAAATTTATTTATCAATTCTATAAATAATTCAAACCCATACTTCATTGCTTTTTCATCAGGCTTATATTTTGAATTATGTAATCCAAATTCTCTATTGTTGTCATTACCTGATCCGAGCCAAATTATTGCTCCGGGAACCTTGTTTAGCATAAAAGAAAAATCTTCACCGGTCATTTTAGGTTTGCATTCAATTAGTTCTAGACCATTCTCAAAATTAATAGTTCTGATCTTCTCAGCAATTGATTTATTGTTTATAGCAGGTATGTATTCAGAGTGAAGTTTAAATTCGTTAGAACAACCATAAGCTAAACAAACTCCATCTGCCATATCTTTGATTTTTTTCTTAATCGTCTCCAGCTCATCAATTGAATATGAACGGGCCGTTCCTCTTATCATTGCCGTATCTGGAATTATATTAGCGGCTTCTCCACCTCTGCAAATACCTATTGAAAGCACATTTTCGTTTATAGGGTCCATAAACCTTGAAGTAATAGTATTCAACATTAATGAAAGCATGCTCATAGCTGTATTAACATCAATGTTCTCATGTGGAGATGCAGCATGTCCACCTTTGCCTGAAAGAGTAATTTCAAATTCAATAGTACCCGCGAACATTTTACTATCGTTGAAAGCTATAGAACCTACCGGGAATTCATTGATATTATGTAATGCATATACTTCTTTCACATCAAAAATATCGAATAGACCTTCTTCCACCATCAGCTTTCCCCCGCCCTGACCTTCTTCCGCAGGTTGGAATATTAATAATATATTTTTCTGAGGTTTATTTTCATATATCCATTCAGCCAGAGTAAGTACCATACTCATGTGCAGATCATGTCCACAGGCATGCATATAGCCAGTGTTCTGAGAAGTAAATTCGTAGTTTGTTTCTTCATTGATCTTTAATCCGTCAAGATCTGTTCTAAAAGCAATGAAACTACCCTCAACAGGTTTATATGATGCAACAAAGCCCGTCTTAGCCATTTTTTTAATTTCAAAACAGTCCAAACCTTCAAGTATATTCAAAATATATTCTCCGGTCTTGAATTCGGTGTAGCAAATTTCGGGTATTTTATGTAATTCTCTTCTGTGTTGAACCAGGTTGTTAAAATAATCGGTCATTTTCTCTCCAATATTCAGTAAAAATCAACTTTAATAATATAACTTCTAAATATTGCATTATGCAAGAGTATTTAATCTTTTTTTAAATACAATGATTCACTAAAAGTAAAGATATAACTGATTGACTTTAAATTACAAAAATTATATATTCTTACTATCTTAAATCAACACAAATTGGGGATGAAATGAAGCCAAAAGTTTTAGTTTTGATCACAGATGGAATAAATTGCAATGTTGAGACCGGAAGAGCGTTTGAACTTGCTGGTGCTATCACTGAAGAAGTACATCTGAATTTGATCTTATCTGGAGAAAAGAAGCTTAATGATTATGATATTATCGCTTTTTCGGGAGGTTTTTCTTACGGTGATGATGTGAAAAGTGGAAAGATACTTGCACACAACCTTCTGAAGTTAAAGGATGACCTGTATAAATTTATTGAAAGTAAGAAACTTATTATCGGTATTTGTAATGGTTTTCAAGTTTTAACTACCTTGGGGATACTTCCATATAATAATTTGGGCGATCCCGATGTATCACTATATTGGAATGATAATGCTCACTTTGAATGCAGATGGGTCGATCTGAAAATACCTGAAAACATAAATTCTCCATGGCTCAAAGACCTTAATGGTAAAACTTTAAAGATACAGGCTGCTCATGCAGAAGGTAAATTGATAACAAAGACAGATGAAGAATACCAAGCATTATTTGACAAAGACCTTGTGGCTTTTCAATATATAGATGAAAATAAAAATCCGACTGAAGAATATCCTTATAATCCAAACGGGTCAAAATTAGGCGTAGCAGGATTAGTTGATATTACCGGAAAAGTTCTGGGTATGATGCCTCATCCTGAAAGAAATGTTGAAAGATTTCATCATCCTAATTTTAAAGATCTACCTGAAGATTATGTACCTGACGGTCTAAAAATATTTCAAAATGCAGTAGATTACTTTAACTAATATAAGTTTACTATGCGAGACTATTCAATATTAATGTGGAATGAGATCTTTGTTCTAAGAAAAGATCGAAGAGTTAGAATAAAGCTAATATTAAGCTTTATGATAATACTGTATGTTCTGTTTTTTTCTTTCTTTGAGAAGAATTCAAATGTACTTTCGTTTTATTTCTTCGGTTTCTTTTTTATATCTCCATTAATTGACTTTTCTTTTTATTTAGATAGGATAAAAAAGAGATTCCCACGGTTCTTAGGAATGGGTTATTCACTTAGGCAGATTATTCTGACTAAAACGATAGTAATATTTTCTCTGGGTTTGATCTTTGGAGTTCTTTTTTCTTCTTTAGCTTTATATTTTGGCACACTTGGAATTCTTAGCGTTAATTTTGAACATCATCACGTGGCAATGTTACTGAGTATCACATTGTATAACTTCTGGATCATCCTTATAAGCGGATTGATCCAAACAAGGTATGAGATCATATTCCCAGTGAGGTTATTCAATATTCTAGTATTCATCTTGTTCATAAACTTTAATAATAGTATAGATACGATATACGAAACTGATATTCTACAAAAGCATTTCCCTTTAGGAATGATTTTCATTATATTATTAACTGTATTTTTGATCGGAAAACTTAACAAGGATAAAATAGCCTAGTATGGGTTTAGAATTATTACCACTGATAGCGCTCTACCCCGAAATACACTACCGTTTTAAGTATTTCCCATTTTCGCTTTATTTCAAAAACGAGCCTGAAATACTAATAGATCTACCCTACAAGACTATAGGTAAGAATGTTCCTTTGTTTATTTTAGTTAAAGATGCGGACAAATATCCAATTAGACTTCATGCTGTTAGATTTTCATTTAATTTTGAAAATGGTACGCACTTTGCCAAAACATATTTAATAAAGAAAGATATCAATAAAAAATTCTATTGTAGATCTTTCCATTTTGAATTTGAGGAAATAAAAGGTATTGCACGTGTTGAAGCTGAAATCCAAGTTACGATAAATGGTCAGCAGAAAATATATATCAATGACAATTTCAATAAAGGAATTACAGAACTAAAAGTTTATATCGATGATGATGAAAAAATGTTTGACGGATTTATACAAGGTGACCTTCATTATCACTCACAATATACTTCAGATCAGGTTGAATTTGGAGCTCCTTTAACTATGACAAGGGATTGTTCTGAAAGTCTGGGATTGAATTTTGTAGGTGTTACAGATCATTCATATGATCTTGATGATGATCCGGATAATTACCTGAAAAGAGATGTAGATACTCCCCTATTCCATGAAATGAAGATTGTTTGTGAAGATCTCACTGATGAGGATATTAACTTTATTGCAGGTGAAGAGATCACTGTAAGGAATAGCAAAGGTAGAAATGTGCATTTGCTTGCTCTGAATAATCAGGATTTTTTCTATGGAGATGGTGATAGTGCTGAAAATTGGTTTGATAGACATAGTAGTAATTCAATTGATAATGTATTTAATACTGCAGATGAGAATACTTTGCTCGTTGCTGCTCATCCGTTAAATAAAGTTCCATTACTTGAATCTATCCTGATCAAAAGAGGTATTTGGAACGATGTTGACCTTAGTAATGATAAATTAAAGTTATTGCAGATCCTCAATGGTGAGTTTGATGATGATTTTCAAGCCGGTAAGATTAAATGGGTTGAAATGCTTTTAACAGGTAGAAAGATCTTTATAGTCGGTGGAAATGATGCTCATGGAAATTTTAATCTTTTCAGACAGATAAAATTCCCAATGTTTAAATTGATATATGAGAATAAGCAGGTATTCGGTAGGTGTAGAACCGTGATCAAATCTGAATCTAATTCTACTGAGGATATATTCGCCGCTATGAATAATGGTATTTCATACATTACAAATGGTCCACATATTAATTTTTATGCAGTAGATATTAACGAAACGGAATATACATTTGGCGACGAAATAATTTTAAAAGAAGGTACTATTGATCTTGATTTAAAAGTCAAATCATCAGCGATGTCAGGCCATATTAAAAGTATTATTGTTTTTAGGGGAAATTTAAACTCTTCCAATGAAAAGATCGTTTATAGCGAATCACCTAAAGGTATGATCTATGAATTTGAAGATTCAATAGAAATTTCTGAAGGTAAAATTTCATGTTATTACAGAGTTGAAGTTAATTCTGTCTATCATTTCCCAAATGGTGAATCTTCTAATAATTTTGCTATTACTAACCCTATTTGGGTTGTACGGTCTTAACATCTGGTTATTCGGTCTTAAAAGATATATCCAAGTTCTCCCAACCATAGCCTTCACCTTTCAAGACATAACCTGCAGGATGATATTCTTTTTCTGCTACGACTTTCCCGCCGAGTTTATCATAAAACCTTCTGTAAGGATTGCTTCCGAGTACCCAAAGAAACAATGAATTGTATCCGAGTTCTTTTACTTTACTCACAAATTTCTTTATCAGCATCTTCCCTACCCCCTGACCTTGATATTCCTTAAGTACATATATCTTTTTAAGCTCATATTCATATTTGTCTTTTAAGTCTGGAAGATCGTTCTTTGCACCTCCGCAGAAACCTACGATATTTCCTTCAGATTCAGCCACAAAGAATATTTCGTAATCACTTTCAAAAGTTTCGTTCCATTTAGCTGTTCTTTCCTCTAAAGTTCGAGCAGCAAGAAAGTCGTCAGGCATTAAATCCTTGTAAGTTGACATCATTGTAGTAAAATGAACTTTCGCAATACCTTCGATATCTGATGTATTTGCTTTGCGTATGGTTATCATGTTAATCTCTAAGTTTATATTCAGCGACCCAGTAATATTCTAATTTTTTAATATTAATATCATCAGAATATTTTATCAATAGTTTTTTTAGATAAGTTTCAGTAGGGAAATTCTTAAGTATTTTGAATTCTTTTCCATTATCAAGCTTTCTGATCTGATATGTATTTCCATCTTCATCTGTCCTAGAGATCGGGGTACTACTACCGTCAACGAATGAATTATCTATAAAAACAACTTTTGCTCCGGGTTCTAACTTTGAATGAAATACGGCTAGGAAATCTTCAATCCTGATTAAGGGAATGTGTGACCAGAAGAACCCTGCAAACCCAGCTGAATGTTTTTTATTTACTTTTGATAATAAATAGGCATCATCCTGAATGAAACTCACATTAGAAATATGATATTCTCTAGATTTAGCTATCTCGAGTACTTCGTTGTTATAATCAGTTGACAAGATCGAATTTGCAGCTTCAGAGATAGTCTTAGTCCAATAACCTGTTCCACATGCTGTTTCAAGTACATTTAAACCAGAGAAAGCTTCTTTTAGATATTTATGTAACTTCTTAATATCGTCCTGTCTTTCAGCCTTTAAGTAAACCTTATCGTGCTCTTTAGCTCTTTCTGCGTAGTATTGTTT
>JAQICF010000073.1 GCA_027858795.1 Candidatus Delongbacteria bacterium
GCAAAAACTCCATTTATTCTATAATTTTCAGATTCTTTTAACTTACCTAGATAAGCTGTCTTGTCTTTTAATGATTTATCAAGAGAGTAATATCTTTTCACCAAGCTTTGAGATTCTTCGGAAGATTTATCTTTTTCAACTGATATCTGAGCAGAAGCTAAAGTACTTTGTAATTTTGTCGGTAATTTCTTCAGATCATCCTCTAATGATGACAGAACTTCAGCTCTTTGATATTTATTGATCGTGTAACCTGTTTCTAAAATAGAGCCGAATTTTATGAAGTTATTGATGAAGAAAACAAATGTGAATACAGCGATACCAATTAAAAAGAAGATATATTTTTTCGATCTATCATTTTCTTTAAAAAGTTTCACTGAGAGAAGAATTATTGTAAGAATATAAAAGATAGGTGAATCAGGTCTCATGATCAGTGTTAAACCAGTGAATAGACCACATAAGAGTAAAGATAAGTTTAATTTATCTTTTGTATATTTGAAGTAATAGTAAATGCTCCCTGAAATTGCTAGCATTACAAATGGTTCAGGAAAAAGCATTTTGGACATAGCAAAAATGGGTGTTGCTAATCCAAGAAGTGCAACATAGATCAATGACTTTTTTTCAGAAACAAAAAGAGAGAATAATTTAAACATGAACATAAGGGTTAATGCGAAAAAAATAGCTCCTGTTGAGAAAATAAGAAAAGTTGATTCCACGCCAAATAAATCAGAGATATAGCTTATCATAGCTACCGGAAAAATAATTCCTAAGCCTTCCAAAGGATAAAATAAATGAGTTTTCGGGCTATAAACTGTTCCATTTGACAAGTTAGTTTCTGATCCTAAATTGCTAGAATCAATTAAATTCTGAGAATACTTTACTACATCAACATCCATTGAAGATGTTATCCTTCCATTGGAGAATAATAAAAATATTGAAAGAAAAAGTATAAATACAAGAAATGGCTTATTATTTAGAATCTTCATGAGTCCTCAGATTATTTTTCTTTAAAGAGTTAATGACCGTGCTAAAGCTGAAATATTTAAAATTAATGAAAGTGAATATAGAACCAATAGATAATGATATTAAAATTGTAATGGATTTATGGAATAATGATATTAGAACACCTAATTTAGGATCATAGTTCATAAGAGCAAATATACCACCGTATATCAACTGCTCAACTCCCAAGTTCCCAGGTGTTAGTCTAAATATCAATGAGATCTTTAAAATCAGTGCTAAGAAAATTACTGATATAAGATCAATATCCAGATTGAAAATATGAACTGTCCAATAAAACCAAATAATTGTTACTATTGTATGGACTATATTAAATAAAAAAACATTGGCTGTAAATTTTAGATCTTTCCACAGTAATGTAATACCTGTTGATACTTTCGATAAATTACTTATCAAAAAATTTAACATCTTAGAGTCAGGTGTTTTAATATTCTTAAGGATCTTGTCAAAAAATATAAGCATAAAGGGAATAGATAATAGTAATAATGATATTATCAAAAATAACGTGGGTAATGACTCTGATTGAAGTGAGTAATAAATACCAACAAATCCAGTAAAGAAAAAATTGAATAGTAATAGGTAAATGTTAATAGATAGTCCATCTTTCAAATTTACTTTATATTTGAACTTTATAAAAGCTAAAGAATACGCAAAAGATCCTTGAAATGGAATTAAATAACTCCACAAATTCCTCGCTGTAGGAAATCCTATTCTGTCAGGAATGCTTAATTTAGTTTTATTGCTTTTGAATAAAATATAAGAGAATTGATTGCCACTAACAGTGAAGATTACTAAGGCTATCAAAATAGATATAAAGATTTGAAATAAAGAAACATTATGTAATAATTCTATTTGCTCTGTTGTAATAAAGTGTGATATTACAAAGTATATCAGTAGAATTGTAATAATATATATCAGTAAATTTTTCATCTAATTATTTTTTACCTGTTGCAATAGTTTGATAACACCAAGGTCGGGGGAAAGGGATCAAAGATAGAAACGGGAATATCATTCCTCCGGAGTATAATTTCACATCTTTAAATCCTGCAATTTCCATCATTCTGATTAGCCATCTCTGTGGATAAAGCATTATATGATCCTTGGTATAGAAATAATTCCTTGATAAATTAAGGGTTAATAGTCTTTCAATGAACGAATTTGGATTTGGAGTAGATAAAACTATCATTCCATTATCCTCCAAAGTGCTATAACATTCTCTGAGAAAACCAATAGGATCTTCTACGTGTTCAATTATTTCTCCAGCTACAATTCCATCAATATTATCATCTAAAAATGACTTATGTAGATCAAGTACATTACAAACTTTAAGATCAGTGTAATTATCAGGCATATCTTTTTCAATAAGATCAACTCCAATTACTTCTTTATTTGTTAGATAATGGTTTGGAATTGCGCTACACCCAAGATCTAATATCTTGTTTTTATTTGAAATTAGTTTAGCTAATTTTTTTAACCTGAATTCTTCTGCCATGCTACATTCCTTTTTTTACGATCTTTTTCTCAAAAAGGTCTATCATCCACTGATTGAGATCAATTTTTTCTGTGAGCATATGTTCTTTTTTTTCTTGCCAAGTTTCTTTAAGGTTATTCTGTGATAACATATCCTTCAAAGTTGTTAATAGTTTTTCTTCATCCCGATCAGGTAAAAATCCGTAAGTAAGGTCATATTTATGTTCTAATTCTTCAAGGTAGCTGATCCTTCCTACGAAAGAATTATATCTTATCGATGGGATCCCTAATACAGCAGCTTCAGCTGTCATAGTCTGAGAGTCAGATATTACTAATTTTGCAAAAGCCAGTACATGATGCATATCCCATGGATCAATTTGATGACTTTTAGAATTTTCTTTAGT
>JAQICF010000091.1 GCA_027858795.1 Candidatus Delongbacteria bacterium
CCCATAATAATAGTCATCATCCAAGTCAGAAAATTGATCTTAGGTATATTACCTCCAACAACTATAGCATAATAAACCATCCTGCAAAATAGAGGTACAGATAAACCTATTAGTCCTAAACCAAAAGAGTAAAATAGTATCAATGGATGGAAATCTCTAATAACATATTTCTCTTTCATTCTATGTAAAAACAATTTAAATAGTAACCACGAAAGAGTGAAGAGCACTTTTCTCACTTTGATACCTGATCTTTCACCAACATCATATACAGGATTGATAAGAACATCTCTAACTTTGAAATTATAGATATTAAGTTTTACTAACAGGTCATTCGGTTGCCCATATCTTTTATACATCTTATCCCAGTCAATTGTATCAAGAGCTTTTTTATTTATAGCAGTATATCCTGACTGAGAATCTGCAACATGCCAATAACCAGAGGCGATCTTTGTTAATAATGATAATCCAGAATTTCCAAAATATCGTACTTTGGGTATTTTACTAAATGCTTCGCCTGTAAAAAGTCTGTTGCCTTTAGAATAATCAACTTCTCCAGTGACTACGGGATCTAAAATATTCGGAAGATCATTAGGGTCCATTTGTGCATCACCGGCAAAAACCACTGCAACATCAATATTGTTGTCTCTTGACCACTTATAACCTGAAGCAATTGCTCCACCAACACCCTGATTTTTTTTATGTTCGATCAGGACGATCCTCTTGTCTTTAGATAAATATCCTTTTATCACTTCGATAGTTTTATCATCACTAACATCATCAATAATCACAATTTTATCAACCAAATCAGGCATTGTCTCAATAACTGTTCCAATCTGAGTTTCTTCATTATGGCAAGGAACTACTACTGAAATCACTTTTTCTTTGTACATATGGTTTATTTCCTAAAAACTTAAAGTTATTATATGAGCTCTTTTACAGATTCTATTGCTTCTTTTAGCTTTGAAACATCTTTTCCACCTGCAGTAGCAAGATGAGGAGCACCACCGCCACCACCACCGATTATTTTAGCTACTTGCCCAATAATCTGACCGGCTTTAATTGTATTCTTTAGATCGTCTGTAACAGCACAAACCAATGCAGCCTTCCCACCAATGTCAGCTCCAAGTAGAATTATTGTCATTGACATACTTGAACGAATATTCTCAGCCAAAGTTTTCAAAACACGATTGTCATTAACTTTTACAAGAGATGAAATCACATTTATACCACCGATCGATATTTTCTTTCCGATTAGTTCGCTAACTTGAGATAAAGCTACCTGCTCGTTAAGATCATTGATAGATCGTTCCAGTTCTTTTTTATCTTCTGAAAGTTTGTCAATTCTTTCAAGTATCTGATGTTCTTTTACAGATAAAGAATCTTTAAGTGATTCAACTATGCTTTTATGATCGAGAGATTTTTTAACAGCAGATTTTCCAGTTACAGCTTCTATTCTACGGATCCCTGCTGCAATACTTGATTCTGTTAATATCTTAAAATAGCCGATATCTCCAGTTCTCTCAGCATGAGTTCCACCACAAAGTTCAGCTGATGCATCTCCCATTTTTATAACTCTCACCATATTACCATATTTTTCACCGAATAAAGCAGTAATATTCTGTTTTTTTGCATCATCTATTGGAACAATATCTGTGGTAATCAAGTAATTATCCTGGATGTAACCATTTACAATGATCTCGACCTCAGAAAGTTCTTTTTCTGAAAGTTTATCATAATGTGAGTAGTCAAACCGGAATCCCTTATCATCTACATAAGAACCTGATTGTGCAATATGATCTCCCAGAACTTGTTTTATAGCAGATTGTAATAAATGTGCAGCACTATGGTTAGTTCGGCAATTATTTCTAAATAATGGATCAACAATCATCTTGATTTTAGTATCTTTATCTATGGAAACAGAAGGATCGAACTTTGTTTTGATCACAAAATATTCTCCTTCTTTATGAACATCAATGACATGCAATTTAACATCATTAAGTTCGATATAACCTTTGTCGGCTACTTGCCCACCAGATTCTGCATAAAGACAGGATTTGTCAGGAATGATCTTTAAATATTTTTCATCATGTGTATATTTTACTGTTTTTGAGCTGCAGCTTAGATCTGAGTATCCAATAAATTCTGTTTTAATATCATCATTTAGAACGACCCATTCTGTTTCATCAGTCTTCTTAAATTTTTGTTTAGATCGAGATTGATCTTTTTGTTTATTCATAGCCTCAGTAAAACCATTACTATCGATTGTGAAACCTATTTCATCGGCCATCTGTTCTGTTAGATCTGCAGGAAAACCGAAAGTATCATAAAGTTTAAAGACAACTTCTCCGTCAATAATATTATTACCTTTTTCTTTAATCTCAATGACAATATTATTGAAAAGTTCGATCCCTTTAGTAAGTGTTTTTAAGAAAGCAGCTTCTTCAGCTTTAATAATATTTTGGGCATGTTTCAAATGTGTTCTAATTTCAGGGAATTCATCTCCCATAACTTCGGCTACTTTTTCTGCAATTTTATATAAGTAAGGTTCATTTAAACCAATTTTTGTACCAAATCTGGAAGCTCTTCTTAAAATTCTTCTCATGACATAACCTCGACCTTCGTTTGAAGGCATCCCACCATCAGAAATAGAGAATAGTAAAGCTCTTGCATGGTCTGCGATCACTCTGTGAGGTGTTCCTTTTTCATCAGGAGAATATTTTACAGATGATAGTTTTTCTATCTCAGAGATTATTTCTTTAAAAATGTCAATATGGTAGTTTGAGTCCTGTCCTTGAAGAAGTTGGCAAATCCTTTCAAATCCCATACCTGTATCAACGTGTTTTTCAGGAAGCTCTTCCAAAGTACCATCACTTTTCCTGTTATACTGAATGAAAACAAGATTCCATATTTCGATAATTCTATCACATTCTCCATTAACAGCGCAAACATGACCCGGTACATCTTTCATATTGCAATATTTCTCGCCAAGATCATAATGTATCTCGCTGGATGGACCACAAGGCCCGGTATCTCCCATAGACCAAAAATTATCTTTATCACCATGTCTAGTTATTCTGGACTTATCTATATCTGTAACGGTTTCCCAAAGATTAAAAGCCTCATCATCAGTAGTGTAAACCGTAGCATGTAGCCTACTTTTAGGAAGATTCCAAACATCTGTTAGTAATTCCCAAGCCCATTCTATAGCTTCTTTTTTATAATAATCTCCGAATGACCAGTTCCCAAGCATCTCAAAGAAGGAATGATGATAAGAATCCTTACCTACTTCATCAAGATCATTATGCTTTCCACCAGCTCTTATACATTTTTGGCTGTTGGTTGCTCTAGTGTAATTCCTTTTACCATTGCCAAGAAAAATGTCTTTAAATTGATTCATTCCTGCATTTGTAAATAACAAAGATGGGTCATCATGCGGTACAACCGGTGCAGAGTGTAATTGTGTGTGACCCTTGCTTATAAAAAAATCAATAAATTCTTGTCTTATTTGTTTAGCTGTCTTCATGTTTTTAATAATCCACTTTTAATTATAAATCTATAACTTGAAACTTGAGTGTTAACGCTACAAATTGATTACTTTTACTTTAAGAGTTTTACCACCTCTTCTCATTTCGTTTACTATGTACCAGAAATCATCAAAATCGATTACTTCCCTTTCTGTGTTGAGTACTCTTCTAACGATCACATCGTGATTCAATCCTATCTGAGATAAAGAATTAGACAAACTAAGTCCCCAGTCTTTTGAAAAGATAGCTCTATCGTGTAAAGGAGTTTGATCTCTATTCTGAAACTTAATCAATTTGACTGAAATATCTGCCATTCTTATTTTTCTTATATCTTTAAGTTTTTCCTTGAATAATTTCAATTTATCCACATAACTCTTTTGTGAAATCGCAAAAGTTATTATTTTGATTTCAATATCATTTGGGATACCATTAAGCAATTCTAGTTCACTGGGGAAAAAATATGGATCAATTATTTTCAAGTAATTCAAGGATAAATCTTCAATAATATGCAATAGTGTGTTTTTACCACGGTTAGGTCTTTTTCGATCAATCGTAAAGGAATTTGGTAACTTATCGTTCAGAATTTTATATCTAAAATAGAAATCCATTATACTATCAATTATTCTATCAGGATCAACTTTTGTTAGATCAATTTGTCTTAATAAAGTTACATTGTCTTTTATAATTTCACGGTATATCTCTTTTTCGATTGACAGTCTTGATGAATATGCATCAACCTTCTCATAATAATCTTTCAATAATTGTTGTTTTGTGTTTTCAACTTTTTCTTCTATCTTATCATCGATCAATTTTTGAATTCCAGGTATTTTTAAAAGTTTTTCAACCTTATCTGTTTCATTCCCGGATTTTATAGTTTCTTCATCGATAGTAAAATTTGTAAGAACTTCGGATCTTTGGATCTCTTGATCTTCATAACCTAGTAAGTTTAAATGTTTTTCAATAGTATCTTGATGTGAGGGATATATATTGATTAGAAACTTCTTTTTTTTCTCAATATATTTCATATAAAGATCATCAATGCCCTCCGATTCAGCTTCAGCTTCAATGTGGATAAGTTTCATGAACTCGATCAGAAAATTTATATCATAGATCTTCTCATTTAGCATTCGATGATAGTAAACATAGGCTTCATTTGAAGTATCTTGATTTTTTAATAACTGTGTGGATTTTCGAATCAATTTATCTTTGATTTTTATGCTTAATCTATATACGAAATCAGGTTTAACATTTTTTGTAATATAATCTTCCCACGCAATACTGAACTTACATTTATCTTTTTTTCTATCAAGTTCTCTATTTATAAAATTTATCGTAAATCCAGTATTCTTAGAAAGATGCAAATTTTCATAGTTAAATTTTAAAAAATACTCTTTTTCTAACATAGATTTAGAACCATAAAAAATCAACTCATCATCTTCTTGAATTAATATTCCTGTTTTAGGTAGTAAAGTATTGCTTTCGTAATAGATCACAGTATTCATCAATTCACCATAAATAATACGGCTTGATTTCAACAAAACCTCAATTTTATCTTCGGTATTAGTTACAACTGAATACCTTTGTATTTCCGTATTTTTTGACACATTATCTCCAATAAAATGTTATCAATTTAATCAATATAAATAATTTAGGTTTTACTCTGATCTGTATCTTTGTCAGGTTTAATTTGATTTTTCGAAGCTTGTTTGTCATTATTATTTGAAGTTTTGTTTTTACCTTGAGGGCAATCTTTACAATCATGGGTTGAATTATTTGAGTGAGAAGATTGAGTGTTATTATTGTTTGCCAACTTAAATTCTTTATTCAGTTTTTTTAGGAATATTTCTTTTGGAATTATTTCAGATTCTCCGGAGCGATAATCGATAGACACAGTACTGTTAAATACATCAATGAAAGAAATGGTTGCTTTACCTTGTTTTGTCTTAATTTCTGTACCAACTTCAGGTAATCCCTTTTTTTCATCAATATAGAAATCATGTTCATATTTTAGACAGCAAATGAGTTTTCCGCATGGACCAGAGAATTTCTCAGGTTTTACAAAAAGATTTTGTTCTCTCGCCATAGAAACATTAATCGATACAAAATTAGTAAGGAACTTAGAACAACACAACTCTCTTCCGCAAATTCCAATTCCACCTATTTTCTGAGCCTCATCTCTTACTCCAATCTGCCGTAGTTCTATTCTGGTCTTATATTCACTTGCAAATGTTTTAACTAATTCTCTAAAGTCAACTCTTCCATCAGCAGTGAAAAAGAATACCAGTTTTTTACGGTCAAATTTATACTCAATGTCAATAAATTTCATTTCAAGACCATGTAGCTTTGCTTGCTTTCTAGCATGTATTAATATTTTATCTTCTATCGTTCTATTTTCATTAAGCCTTCTAACATCAATTTGATTACTTTTTCTTATGATGTTCCCTTCAATATCGATGTTCTCTCGTTTAAGTTGTTTACTAACGATCCCACTCACAACACCCATATCCTCACCATTTTCAAAATCAACAATGATAAATTCTCCAACCTTTAAAGGAATTGCTTTCGGATTTAAAAAGTATGATTTTCTTAGTCCTTTAAAGTTGGTTTCAATTAAAAATTCTTTTCTTTCAGTTGTATCCAGTTCTGCAATATCGCTTGTTGGAGATAATATGTCCTGGTTAATATCTAAATCTGATTTGTTTTCCATTTCTTAAATTCTTCCCTGTAGTTAAAATAAAGGTTTATCATTAATAATTTCGGATTAATGTTTCTTTTGTACATATAGCCAAATCTCTGGAAGTGAGCTATAATATTTTCAATATGATTTATTGATCTCTTTTTTTCATCTTTGAAAGTATTGATAATGATTTTTTCAACAGCACCATTTATTATAAATTCGATATCGTCATCTGAGAGCAATTTAAATCCTTCAATAAAAGTATCGATCAATCTTAAAGATTCTGGAGGTGTAGTATTTAAAAACAGTCTTACCATTTCTTTTTGAAGATCGATCAACTGACTTCCCTGATCTGTGATAAGCATATTTAATTTGTCGATAGATCCTAAAGATCTTGAAGCTGTCTCCTGAAGTGTTTCATTGTCAATATCAGAAATATATTTTCTGCAATATTCTAAAATATCTATCTCTTTCAGTAACGGGAAAGCTGTATTCTGACATCTGGAGATAATTGTGTCTAACAAAAAAGCGGGGTTTTCAGATATCAAGAAAAAATACATATTTGCAGGTGGTTCTTCCAATATCTTCAGTAGAGCATTTTGAGCTTCTTTATTCATTTTTTCAGGAGCTGAAATAATAATAAATTTCTTATACTTTGACAGAGAATTGAATTGAGAGAAATATTTTATCTCATTGATCTGATCTAAAGTAATAAATCTACCCAGTTTGAAAGTAAACTTATAATATCCGTTCTTTGCTCCCTTTTCTTTAAGACCATCTGCGACAGCTTTGTTCTTTTCCCTGATAGCTTTATCACCATCACTTTTCTTTAAGATCTTAGGAAAAATATACATTAGGTCATCTGATCTGAACTCACCGAATTCTTTACATGAAGAACAAACTCCACAAGCACCTTTTTGAGAATCATCTAAACAATTGGTTATCTTAATAATTTCCAGAGCAACTGCTTCCTTACCTACTCCTGCCGGTCCTGTAAAAAGATAAGCATGGTGAAGTTTATTATTCAAAATGGCTGAAGAAAAGTTTTCAGTTATTATTTTTTGCCCAAATATGTCTTTAAAGATGTTCATTAGCTTTTATACTTGCACTTTGTTAATATAGTTTTATAAAACATAGAATATAGTCTATTAATAAATAATAGTAAAGCTAAAAGATAACATAAAAGTTTAAGTAATTGTTTGGATTATCAACATTAAATTATTATTTTGCTAAAAAATAATTGAGAGAATAACTTATGGAAAAAATATCCTATATAAGTCTGATGAGTAACAAAGTTAAAAAACACGGTGGCATAAATCTAGCACAGGGCATTCCTGGATTTTCGCCTCCAAAAGAATTATTAGGGATACTCAGAGATATTACAACCGAGAATATTCATCAATATGCACCAGGTAATGGAAATCATAAGCTTGTGAATTTATTAAAAAATAAGTATAAGGGTTTTATCGAAGATAATATTATGGTTACAAATGGTGCCACAGAGGCTATATCTCTGATTTTTACATATCTGAATGGAATTATGGATAAAAATAAAACTACTTTAGGATTTGATCCGGTCTATGAAAGCTATAGCAGACTTCCGGGAATATTTGACAGAGAGTTCAAAGTCTTTCCACTATTAGAAAACGGAAGAATAGATTTTAATATCTTCGAAAAGTTTGTTCAGAAAGAGAATGTCGGTATAATATTTTTCAATTCTCCGGGAAATCCTTTAGGAACGATCTGGTCAGAGGAAGAAATTTTAAAATTGAAAGAAATTGCTGAGAAGTATGGTATTTATGTTATTGCTGATTCGGTTTACAGTGAGCTTTATTTTTCAGAACCCCCATTCATGCCTGTTTTTCATAGTGAATATTTTTTTTATGTAAACAGTTTTTCAAAATTATTATCGATCACAGGATGGAGAGTTGGTTACTATATTTGCTCAGAAGAGCATATGAGTAAGATAAGATTGATCCATGATTATACAGGATTATGTGCTCCGTCTATTCTTCAGGAAGCTATTGCAATTTATCTTGAAAGATCAGACTTCGGGAAAGAATATGTTGCTGAACTAAGAAAAAATATTAAAAAGTCGTTTTTATTACTGCATGATATATTGATAGATTGTGGTTTTACTTTTCCACATATCGATGGAGGGTATTTCATCTGGGCAAAGTTACCTGAGAAGTACGATGATGGATTGAAATTCTCTATGGATCTATATGATAAGAAGAAAGTTGCAACGGTTCCTGGAATTCATTTCTCCGATAATGGATCAAAATATGTTAGATTCAATATTGCACGACCTGAGGAAGAGATTATTGAAGCAGGGAAGCGGATAAAACAATTTACAATGGACAATTAACAATTGACAATGTAGGGGTCGATTCCCATTCGACCCCTCTTGTAAAAAAATGGATCCCCGGTTCTGCGAGCAACCCGAGGATGACAAAGATTGCCACGGATTTAAGACAATCCTCGCAATGACAGGAATAAAATGCACGGTACAATATTTAACATACAAAGATTTTCATTACACGATGGTCCTGGAATCAGGACAACAGTATTTTTCAAAGGCTGTCCGCTGAAATGTATCTGGTGTCATAATCCTGAAAGTATAAGTGGGAAAATTGAAACAGTTTTTGACAGTGAAAAATGTATTGACTGTATGATCTGCAAAGGTATCAGAGATATTTCCACTGCTGATAAATGTCCTGCAGACTCTATAGAAAAGATTGGCAACGAAATTACAGTTGAAGAATTATTCTCAGAGATAGAAAAAGATAAAGGCTATTATGAAACTTCCAACGGAGGAGTTACTTTCTCAGGTGGTGAACCGTTGATGCAGTCAGAATTTATCTACGAAATTTTAAAAAAATGCAAAGTTAATGGAATTCATACTGCGATAGATACTTGTGGTTTTGCAAATTTAGATAATTTTGAGAAGATGTCTGAACTTGTTGATCTGTATTTATACGATCTGAAATTTATTGATAACGCTCTTCACAAGAAATACACAGGTACAAGCAACGAAAAGATATTTTCGAATCTTAAATATCTTTCAGAAAAAAATAAAAGAATTTTTATCAGATTTCCTTTAATACCGGGTATAACTGATACTAAAAAAAATATTACTGAAGTTGTAGTATATCTCAAAGGAATTAATTTTGAACAAATAAATCTTTTATCATATCACGGATATGCAAAAAACAAATATATTAAACTTGGTATTAAAGCTGAGATAGATGAGCTAGAAACAATAAGTGAAGAACGTCTTGAAGGAATAAAACAAAAGTTTATTTCGGCAGGATTTAAAACTGTCATTGGAGGGTAAATGCTCACTGATAGAGTAAAAAAACTTAGAACGCAAAGTCTGAAAGCTATTCCTCATATATGGATCGGAAGGGGAGAGATCGTTACCGATACATATCTTAAGAATGAAAATAAGGTTTCAACACCTGTTTTAAGAGCGTTAACTTTTAAAGATATTTTAGAGCAAAAACCTATCTGTATTAATGATGGTGAACTCATCGTAGGCGAAAAAGGTGACAGCCCGTCCGGAGCACCAACTTTTCCTGAACTTTGTTGTCATACGAAGAAAGATTTTGATGTAATGAACAACAGAGAAAAAATAAGTTTTAAGGTCGATAAAAATTCATACAAAATACATAAGAAGAAGATAAATCCTTTTTGGGAAAAAAGATCGATCCGACATAAGATACTTGAAACGATGTCAGAAGAATGGCTTGATGCATATAAAGCTGGTGTTTTCACTGAATTTATGGAACAGAGAGCGCCTGGTCATACTGTAGCTGATAAAAAAGTATTTACAAAAGGTTTCAATCAGTTCAAGTCAGAGATAAATGATTCTATTGATAAATTTGAAGCTGGTAACGATTCTGACAAGCTTGATAGGATTGAGCAGTTGAAAGCTATGGATATTACTTGTGATGCGATAATCAGGTTTGCAGAACGTCATTCGGAAAAAGCTTTGGAATTAGCCTCAACTGAAAGCGATCCTCAAAGAAAAAAAGAACTTGAAAATATAGCTGAAGTTTGTAAGTACGTTCCTGCTAATGCACCGAGAAATTTCCACGAAGCTTTACAGGCTTACTGGTTCATTCATCTTGGTGTAACAACTGAACTAAACACATGGGATGCTTTTAATCCTGGTAGACTGGATCAACATTTACAGCCTTTCTATGAAGAAGGAATAAAGGACGGAAGTCTAACTAAAGAATCAGCCTATGAACTGCTTAATCTTTTCTGGATAAAGTTCAATAATCAACCTGCACCTCCTAAGGTAGGATTTACTCTGCTGGAAAGTGCAACTTATACAGATTTCGCAAATATAAATTCCGGTGGTCTGAAGACTGATGGATCTGATGCTGTGAATGAGATGTCATACATGGTTCTAGATTGTATCGATGAAATGAGATTGCTTCAACCGAGTTCAAATATTCAAGTAAGTGAGAAAAATCCTGATAAATTCATTGAAAGAGCATTGCACATCCTTAAAAAAGGAGCAGGTCAACCATCTATCTTCAACTCTGATGCAGTAATTCAGGAAATGCTCAATATGGGTAAGTCAATTGAAGATGCCAGAGATGGTGGAACGAGTGGTTGTGTTGAGACTGGAGCATTCGGAAAGGAAGCTTATATTCTTCATGGCTATTTCAATCTTACAAAAATTCTCGATCTTACTTTGCATAATGGTTATGATAATTTTTCAGAGAAACAGCTTAGTGTTGGTACTGGTGATGCCATGTTCTTTGGTTCATTTGAAGAACTTATGTCAGCTTTCAAAGAGCAGTTAAAATATTTTATAGATATCAAGATCGAAGGAAGTAATAAAATTGCAGAGCTTTACGCAGAGACAATGCCAGCACCATTTCTTTCGGTTATCATAGATGATTGTATCTCTTCAGGTAAAGATTACAATGCAGGTGGAGCAAGGTATAATTCATCCTATATACAGGGAGTCGGAACAGGAACTATCACAGACAGTTTATCAAGTATAAAGCAGCATGTTTTTGATGATCAAAGATTTACTATGCAATCCATGATTCAAGCAATTGATGATGATTTTGATGGATATGAAGTTCTTCATAGTATTGTGAAAAATAAGACTAGGAAATATGGTAATGATGATGACTATCCTGATTCATTGATGAAGGAAGTTTTTGAAGCATTCTACGATTCAGTCAACGGAAGACCTAATGCTTTCCATGATTCTGTTAAGGGAAGAGCTAACGCTACTGGTGGTCATTACAGGATAAATATGTTGCCTACGACCAGCCATGTATATTTCGGTTCTGTGATAGGTGCAACTGCAGATGGAAGAAAATCTGGAAAGCCACTTTCGGAAGGTATATCTCCAGTTCAGGGAGCTGATAAGAAAGGTCCTACAGCAGTTTTAAAGTCAGCTTCAAAGATGGATCACTTGAAGACAGGTGGTACTCTTTTGAATCAGAAATTCACACCACAGATATTTAACGATCCCAAAGGTGTTACTGCTATCAAAGATTTAGTGCGAACTTATTTTAAAATGAACGGACATCATCTGCAGTTCAATGTTGTGAATGCGGATACTTTAAGGGATGCTCAGCTTCATCCACAAAGCTATGGGGATTTGATCGTCAGGGTTGCAGGATACAGTGACTATTTTAATAATCTTGGAAAAGATCTTCAGGATGAGATCATTGAACGTACAGAGCAGTGCGTTGCAATTTAAATTTCTCACAAAGGCACAAAGACACAAAGAAAAATAAACTGTAGGGGCGTATTGCATACGCCCTGTTTTTATTTAAACAAGATTGCCGCGGATATAAATCCTCGCAATGACACACCTTAATTACATATAATTCAATATTCAAATTGTAAGAACAATATTAATATCTTATATTATCTCACAATTATATTATATGAGTGAGTAAGTTATGATCATAGCAGCATTAGCATCAGCTCCCGGGAAAGCGGGTATATCCGTAATAAGACTTTCTGGTAGCGAGGCAATAAAATCAGTGAAAGAATATTTATCCATTGAGGATAAATTGCATGAAATAGAATACAGTAAGCTTTATCTGACAGATTTTATCAATGAAGGTGAATTTATTGATCAGGTGACGGTTGCTTTTTTCAGGGAAGGTCATTCATATACAGGTGAAGAATCAGCAGAGATATTCTGCCATGGATCTCCGATAATTGTTAGGAAGATACTTGAAGCTTTATACCTGGAAAAAAATATCCGAGAGGCTAAACCTGGAGAATTTACAGAGAAAAGATTCATGAACGGAAAAATGGATCTTGTTCAGGCTGAAGCTGTGATAGATCTGATAAACTCTGAAAGTGATGCTGCATATATTTCTTCAACAGAGCAGCTCAAAGGTGGTTTGTCTGAGGAATTGAAAAAGATAAATGCCATGCTGATAGAACTTATGTCAATTCTTGAACTTGAGCTTGATTTTGCAGATGAAGACCTTGATTTTACTCCTAGCGATGAAATTACAGGTAAGATCAATATTGCAGTTGAAGTTATAAATAAATTTATAGACGGTTACCAGAAAGGTAGAATTTTCAGAGATGGTATCAAAGTTGCCTTGGTCGGAGAGGTTAATGTTGGGAAATCTTCTCTAATGAATGCTTTTCTAAAATCTGACAGAGTTATCGTTACAGACATTGCAGGCACTACCAGAGATGTCATTGAAGAAAAGATAGAAGTAAACGGTTATTTATTAAGGATTTTTGACACAGCAGGTATTCGAGATACTGAGGATATCATTGAGAATGAAGGTATCAGCAGATCAAGAAAGATTATGGAAGAATCAGATATAGTTCTTCATGTTATCGATTCCACCGATCCTTCTGAGGATGATTATTCTGGGAACGTGATCAAAGTTTATAACAAGACTGACCTTGAAGATGTTCTTATAGATGAAAATTCAGTGAAGATCAGCTGTAAAACTGGATCAGGAATTGAAGATCTGAAACACAAAATAGTTAAAAATGTTATCGACGAAGAACTCACATATAGACCTTATTATATTTCAAATGTACGTCATCTGAATATCTTAAAGGAAACTGTTTCTCAGCTTGAACAGGCAAAGGAATCTATTCAGCAGGGACAGAATAATGAAGTCGTTATCGTTGATATAAGACAGGCACTTGATACGCTTGGAGAGATCACAGGTGAAACAACGAGTATGGATATAATAAATAATATCTTTGGAAACTTTTGTATAGGGAAGTAGAGTCAAGTCATACTGAGTTTATCGAAGTGTTAGACTTGACAGGTATGAGGTATGAAGTATAAGGTATGAGTTAAAACCGTAGGGTCGGGGTTTACCTCCGACCTAAAACGAATTAAACATAAAGATTATTTACAGGAAGCAGGGAAGATAAGGAAGAATGTAGGGGACGATTCCCATTCGTCCCCAGAAAAAACAAAGAGGATAAAATGGAAAGTGAATTAAAGTTTGTTGATTATTGCCCAAAATGTATAAATTATGATACTAATATTGGTGTATGTAGCAAAATTCATTTAAATGTTAAAGATTATCCTGCTAAATTCCAGAATAAATGTGCAGGTGAATATTTTGAAAAGGATCAAGAAAAAGCAAACGTTAATGAATCAAAAGTAAAACAAATTAAGCAATCTGAAGAAGCAAATATTTTAACTTCATCAGGATTCAGCACATTCCTCAACATTTTAGGGTGGTTATTAGTAATATTCAGCATTATATGTCTTTTAGATTTTATATTGGTAAGAAAGTTGATTTTAATAAGATCTGAAGTAGAAGGACTGATTTTATTTGTTATAGGAATTAATTCTATTGGTCTTTCAAAAGTAATGAATAAATTAACAGATTAAAACAAAAGATCCTGAATCAAGTTCAGGATGACAATGTAGGGGCGTTATTAATAACGCCCGAATAAAGAAGGAAAATAAGAATATGAACAAACAAATTCAGGCATATCAGAACAGACCAACAAGAGCGATTATCGATCTTGAGAATCTGAGAAATAATTATAAAATCGTAAAAACATTTATCGGTGATGATGTTAAGGTCATGGGAATTATTAAAGCAAATGCATACGGTCATGGTATGCTTACAGTTGCAAAACAACTTATAAAACTCGGAGTGAATTATTTTGGTGTAGCGTTCTTAGAGGAAGGGATATTTCTCAGAGAGAACGGTATTGATACTCCTATTTTAGTCATGGGTGGAATAAATATTGAACAGATACCTGAATTTATTAAATATGATATTGATATTACAACTTCATCTATGGATAAGACCACAGCTATAAGCCAGACAGCAGTTTCTCTCGGCAAAAAAGCTAAAGTTCATATCAAGATAGACACCGGTATGGAAAGGCTTGGAGTTCACTGGTATAATTCTGAGAAATTCATTGAAGAAACTTATAACTCAGAGAATATTATTGTTGAAGGTATTTTTTCACATTT
>JAQICF010000266.1 GCA_027858795.1 Candidatus Delongbacteria bacterium
TTTCTTAGAATTTTTTCTAAATTCTAAGATTTTTTCTTCTTGTGACGGTTCTTTCTCAATCTTTTCTTTCTTTTGTGCGTGTTGATCTTATGTCTCTTTCTTTTCTTACCACTTGGCATGATTGCCTCCCATTATATTATTTTTTTGAATTTTTATTTACAGAATCTTTTAAACTTTTCACTGGTCTGAAAACAGGTACATTCTTCGCAGGAATTTCAAGTCTTTCTCTTCCTTTAGGTTTGTAAGCTACTCTAGCTGCTCTTTCAACAACTTTAAAAGTTCCAAATCCTCTAAGCTCAACAACATTATTGTCTTTCAAGCTATCCTTAAGAACTTCAAGCATGTTATTAATAACACTGCCTGTTTCCTTGTAAGATAGTCCAGTGATCTCATGAACTTTCTTGATGATATCGAACTTTGTTACTTTGTTATTTTTTTCCACTTCTCTTTCTCCTATGTTTACTTTATTTAAAATTTATAATTTTATAAGTATATAACCAAATTCTGTCCAGGTTTTATAATGTTTTTCTTATTAATCTTATTCCAAGCCTTTAGTTTTTTATGGTTTACTTTAAACTTTCTTGAAATCCCCCAAACACTATCACCACTTTTCACTCTGTATCTGATTTGCTTTCTTCCATCTAAATAATACTTCTCATCATCGTAATATGATAAATACTTTTTATTAAATTCTGTGAACCACTTTTCCTTTATAGGTGGAACTACTACCTTTACTTTATCACCTGAAGTAAGATCTTTGCTGATATTTAAATCAACAACACCTTCTTTTTTCACTTTAAACTTATCGGCTATCTTTTTAACTGAATCGTTTTCTTTTACTAAATATTCTTCTATTGTATATAGATCTTCTTTATTGAGTTTGTTCAGTTTTTCTCTGAACCCAACCTTAGACATTGCAGGCATTACCACCGAATAATTCTTAGCGTAAGGAGGTAAACACCATTGTCTCAGCTGAGGATTATTCTTCTTTATATCTTCGTAAGTAATATTTGCTAGATCAGCTATAACTTTTAAGCTTATACAGCTGTCAAGTTGAACTGTATCGTAATATGCTTTCTCAGATTTATATGCAAAACCGTATTTCTCAGGATCCATACCTATCTTGATCAATGCTCTAACTTTAGGTACATATTCTCTTGTCTGCTTTGGTAAAGTGGATAATCTCCAGAAATTATCTGATTTATGCTTTCTTATTCTTCTGTTGACTCCGCCTTCTCCGCAGTTATATGCTGCGAGAACTAAATTCCAGTCTTCAAATCTTTTATATAGAACTTTATAGAATTTTGCAGCAGCAATAGTTGATTTGATAACATCCTTTCTTTCATCTTCCCACCAGTTGATGCTAAGACCAAAATGCTTTCCAGTTGATGGAATAAATTGCCATAGACCTGATGCTTTAGCATAAGAATGAGAAAAAGGAACATAACCAGATTCCGCCATTGGTACATAAGCAAGTTCTTCCGGCATTCCGAAAGCTTTAAATACTTTCTTCACATCATCGACGTATCTTGCTGATCTGTTAAGATATATCTGTGCTGATCTTCTTCTTTTACCGTTGAAGATATCTAAAAAATATTTTACCAGTTTTAATTCTTTGTGAGGAAATGGAGCGTATTCAATATCTGACTTATTTATCAGATCAAGGTCACATTTATCAATATGAAAAACTTTCTCTTCATCTGAGTCATAGTCTATATCTGCAACCAAGAACTTTAAGTTTGCATAGTGCTTAAATATGTCTGATTTGATTGAATTAAATTTTTGTGAGGTGTTTGTGTGTGCTGCTTCTACTGAATCGATGTAGGCTATAATAGAATCATAAAAATATAGTGAACCCTCAAAATTATTCTCTCGGACAAGCTTATTAGCGTGTACGCTTAGAGACTCTAAGTGTGCGATGTCTTTTTTGAAAATATCATCGCAATACAGAGAACTTCCTAATACTAAAACGATTAGGATGATGGTATTGGTCACATTTTTTATCATTCTGCTATAGTGCCTCCTAGGCAAAGCAATTTTGTTTAACGAACGGGTAATATACGAAACAAATTACAAATTATCTTCTATTTCTTTTAGTTTAGATTGAATAAGCTCCATTATCTCATCAAGTCGTTCCTGAGACTGTGCCTCATATCTCTGAACTAATGCCGGTTGTGTGTTAGATGCTCTCAGAAGTCCGAATCCATCATCAAAGATAACTCTCACTCCATCAACATCACTTACTTTGTAACCAGCACCTTTGAAGTACTCAACCGCTTTTTTTACTATTTCAAATTTCTTAACATCATCACTTTCTAATCTTATCTCAGGTGTCAT
>JAQICF010000095.1 GCA_027858795.1 Candidatus Delongbacteria bacterium
GGTTGTCCGATAACGAATTAAAATATAAATTTAATATAATTGTAAAGGAGTAAGAGAATGTCAAACATAGGTTCATACGACGAAAGGATCAAGGATTTCAGTTGGAAATTAGCTGAAGATGAACTTGGTTATAAAGATGGTGATGTAATTAATATTGGTTGGTACTGCTCTGACAGAATTTGTGACCAGGGTAAAGCTGACAAGCTTGCATTGATCTGGGAAGGTCTAGGCGGAGTTGAGAAAAAATATACATTTAACGATGTAAGACTTGCAAGTAATACCATCGGTGATCATCTAAGAAAGTTAGGAGTTAAGAATGAAGACAGAGTATGTCTTTTCATGGATAAAATTCCTGAATTATATTTAAGTTTTCTTGGAGTGTTAAAGATAGGTGCGATTGCTCAACCTTTATTTTCTGCTTTCGGAGATGAATCACTTCATGTTAGATTGGACAACGCTCAGACTAAAGTTATTATCACCCAAAGAAAGCATGTAAGTAAAGTTCGAAGAATTTTAGACCAAATGCCATATTTAGAGCAAATTATTATTGTAGATCACGACGGAAAGAAACCTTTGAAAGAAAGAGAAACTGTGTTTTCATTGGAAACTGCTGAAAAGATAGACAAATTTGAAATTTTCCCAACAAAAGCAGAATCTCCATCACTTTTACATTATACTTCAGGTACAACAGGACAACCTAAAGGTGTTAAGCACGTTCACTATTCAATAATATCTCAGTACCTAACTGCGAAGTGGGTTTTAGATCTTCAAGATGATGATATTTATTGGTGTACAGCGGATCCAGGCTGGGTAACCGGTACTTCTTATGGTATTATTGGCCCATGGAGTCAAGGAATCACTCAATGTGTTCTTGATACAGGATTCTCAGCAGAATCTTGGTACAAATTTATTGCAAAGAATAAAATATCAATGTGGTATTCAGCACCAACAGCTATCAGATCTTTAATGAAAGCAGGGAACGAACTTATTAACCAATACGACCTTTCATCTCTAAGACATATAGCAAGTGTAGGTGAACCATTAAACGCTGAAGCAGTTATTTGGTCAGAAAAAGTTTACGGAATGCCTTTCTATGACACTTACTGGCAAACTGAAACAGGATCAATGATGCTTACAAATTATCCGGGAATGAAAGTTAAGCCAGGTTCTATGGGTAAACCTTTCCCTGGTATTACAGCTGCTGTACTTGATGACAACTTTGAACCAATAACCGAACCAAATAAACCTGGACTTATCGGTTTTAGACCTGGATGGCCTTCAATGATGAGAACTTATTGGGGTAACGAAGAGACATATAAAAAGAAATTTGTTAACGGTTGGTACCTACCTGGTGATAAGTCAACGATCGATAAAGATGGATACTATTGGTTCGTAGGTAGAGATGATGACGTTATTAACACTGGTGGTCACTTAGTGAGTCCATTCGAAGTAGAATCAGCTCTTCTTGAACATGAAGCTGTTGCAGAATCAGCAGTTGTTGCTAAACCCGATGATGTTAACATGGAAGTTGTAAAAGCTTTCGTTACACTTAATCCGGGATTTGTACCAGATGATGATCTTGAATTAAAGATCATGAATTTCATTAGAAAAAAATTATCTCCATTGGCAATGCCTCAAGAGATCGAGTATATGGAAAAACTTCCAAAGACCCGTAGTGGTAAGATCATGAGAAGAATGCTTAGAGCTAAGGAATGGGGAGAAGAAATTGGCGATACTTCAACTTTAGATGACGAATAAAGATAGTTGGAAGTTTACAGTTGTTAGTTGACAGTAGGGGCAGGCTTTATGTCTGCCCAGATTAAAAAACAAAAACATTAAAATAATTATAAAGGAGAAACAGAATGGAAATGAAAGACATAATTCTTGAGTACGTAATTGAAGAGTACCTAGAAGACGAAGATGAAGTGTTAACTTATGATTCACCACTTATTTCTGGTGGTATCGTAGATTCTTTCTCAATGGTATCATTGAAGAGATTCTTAGAGAATAAATATAAGATATCTATTCCTGATGACAAAGCAACTCCTGAAGCATTTGACACAGTTGATAAGATCGTTGCTCTAGTAAACGAGTACATTAACTAAGGAGATTACAATGGCTTATAGCGATAAAGTTAGAAATACATACGAAGGAACATTGCAAGGCATCAAAGATAAAGGCGTCTTCAAACAAGAGAGATATATTCATTCTTCTCAAGCAGCTGATATTGAAGTTGAATACCCAACAGGTGCTCCGATACAAAAGGTTATCAATATATGTGCAAATAATTATCTTGGACTTTCGAGTCATCCCGATGTTGTTAAAGCTGCTCACGAAGGTCTTGAAAGCAGAGGATACGGAATGTCTTCAGTTAGATTTATCTGCGGAACTCAAGATATACACAGAGAATTAGAAAATAGAGTAACTGAGTTCTTAGGAACTGAAGACACTATTCTATTCCCATCATGTATGGATGCAAATGCAGGTGTTTTTGAAGCTATTCTTACGGATGAGGATGTAATGATATCCGATAGACTGGTTCATGCTTCTATAATTGACGGCATGAGACTTTGTGCAGCGATGCATGATACTTTCAAGCACTCAAATATGAAACATCTTGAAAAGAAATTGCAACTTCACGCTGATAAAAGATTGAAAGTTGTGATCACTGACGGTGTTTTCTCAATGGATGGTGATACCGCAAAACTTGATGAAATGGTAGAACTCTGTGATAAATATGATGCTATGTTATTCGTTGATGAATCACATTCTTCAGGCTTTATTGGTAAAACTGGTAGAGGGACACACGAAAAGTGTGGAGTTTTTGGGAAAATAGATATTATTACAACAACTTTTGGTAAAGCACTTGGTGGAGCATCAGGTGGTTGTGTTTCCGGAAGAAAAGAACTTGTTGAAATGTGTCGTCAAAAAGCAAGACCTTACCTTTTCTCAAATACAATAGCCCCAGTAGTAGTTGCTGGTGTAAATAAAGTTTTGGACATCCTTTCTAAGAGTACTGAGAGAAGAGATAAGCTAGAAAAGAACACAGAATTCTGGAGAAAAGGCCTATTAGATCTAGGATTTGTTCTTCAGCCTGGTGATACTCCTATCGTACCAGTGATGCTATTCAATGCAAAATTATCACAGGATTTCTCAAAGGATCTTTACGATGAAGGTATCTATGCAATTGGCTTCTTCTTCCCTGTAGTACCGAATGGTGCGGCAAGAATTAGAACTCAAATTTCTGCAGGACACGATATTCACCATCTTGAAAAAGCTTTAGCAGCTTTCAAAAAAGTTGGAGAAAAGTACGGAATTCTTGGATTAACCAAACAAGAAATAATTGAAAAATATGGTCTGTAAATAACATTTACTACGGGTAGTAATCACTACCCGTAGTATCTTTCATTTTAAGGAAATTAATGGCATACATAAAAGAAATTAAAGAATATTACAGTTCTCAGCTTGAAGAGATAAAGCAAAGTGGACTGTACAAGGAAGAGAAATCAATAAATTCTAATCAATCTGCAGAGATCGAAGTAGAATACCCTATTGGGACAAAGAGTTCAAAAGTAATTAATATCTGTTCTAATAATTACCTGGGTCTTTCAAGTCATCCTGATGTTATAAAAGCATGTAAGGAAGGATTGGAGCACAGGGGTTACGGAATGTCTTCAGTTAGATTCATCTGTGGCACCCAAGATATACACAAAGAGTTAGAGAATAAAGTATCTGAATTTTTGGGAATGGATGATACAATACTCTATTCTTCAGCTTTCGATGCTAACCTTGGGGTGTTTGAAGCTCTCTTAGACGAAGATTGTGCGATCATATCTGATGCCCTAAATCATGCATCAATAATTGATGGTGTGCGTTTGTGTAAAGCAAAACGTTTCAGATATGCCAATAATAACATGGATGATCTTCAAGCTAAATTAGAAGAAGCTAAAGACTCAAAAGTTAAGTTAATAGTTTCAGATGGAGTCTTCTCTATGGATGGAGTTGTTGCTCAGGTTGATAAGATCTGTGAACTTGCAGATATGTACAAAGCGTTAGTCATGATAGATGATTCTCATGCGACAGGATTTATGGGTAAGCTTGGCAGAGGAACGCATGAAAAACATGGAATGATAGGTAAAGTTGATTTAATATCAACGACATTCGGCAAAGCATTAGGCGGAGCTTCCGGTGGATGTATCGCTGGAAGGCAAGAAATTGTTGATATGTTGCGTCAGAGATCAAGACCGTATTTGTTTTCTAATTCAATGGCACCTGTTGTTATCTCTGGTGTTCTAAAAGTCTTTGAGATGCTTTCTAAAGGAACAGAAAGAAGAGACACGCTACATAAAAATACAAGATTCTGGAAACATGGTTTGGAAGATGCCGGATTTATTTTAACAAAAAGTGAAAGCCCAATAGTACCAATAATGCTTTTCAATGCAAAATTAGCACAGGATTTTTCTCAAGATCTTTATAAAGAAGGTGTCTATGCAATAGGATTCTTCTATCCTGTTGTTCCTATAGGCAAAGCAAGGATCAGAACTCAAATTTCAGCAGGATTAAGTACTGAACAGCTTGAAAAAGCTCTGGATGCATTTGTGAAAGTTGGAAAGAAATATGGAATACTCGGTAAGACAAAGAAAGAAATAATAGAAATGTACCCACTTTCTATATAAAAATTAGAATTTTGAAATGTTAACTAAAGAAAGCGATCATGAAACCAGGGCAAACAATAAATGATAGGTACGAGATACTCCGTCTTCTAGGAGAGGGAGGTATGGGTAATGTTTATCTTGTTCGTGATTTTGTTGAAAGCAGAGTTATAGCTCTTAAGTTAATTAAAGAGAAGTTTTTCTCTAATAAAGCCATTGATAGATTTAAAAATGAATTTAAGATGGTAAATCAGCTTTCTCATCCAAATATAATTAAAGTATATGAGCTAGATGTTTATAAAAAAACGGATACATATTTTTTTACAATGGAGTATGTTGAAGGAAAAGATCTGACAACTGCATACAAAGCTTTATCGTACAGAGAAAAATTAGAAATATTATTGCAGATCGCCAGAGGTTTAAACTACATACATAACAGGCATATTGTACATTTTGATATAAAGACTGATAATGTTTTTCTTTTGCAGGATGAAAACGGAGTGTACCATGCTAAAATAATGGATTTTGGATTAGCAAACCTTTTAGAAGACTTTAGTGGCAAGGTCAGGGGTACATTGGTATACATAGCTCCAGAGATCATGATGAAGAAAGAGGTTGATTATAGGGCGGATTTATATTCTTTAGGAATGGTCATTTACTATATTTTCTCAGATAGATTACCTTTTGAAGAGTGTAAAACGGTTAAAGAGATCGTAACAAGAAAACTTGAAGAATCATTCAGGAATGAAGAGCAATTTATTTCGATCAAAGAAAATTTTGTTAAAAATTTAATTAAAGATCTGTGTTCAGCCAGGAAAGAAGAAAGGATACATTCAGCACAGCAATTGATCCTATATCTCGAAACAGCGCTGGAAATGAATATTCGTGAAGAGGAAGAACGAATAACAGCTATTTTCAATAATGACTTTTATGATAAAGACAATTTGATAGGTAACTTGCAGGATGAATACTTGAACTTCTGCTTAAGAAAGGAAAAGCGAGTTGGTATGTTCAACATTATCATATCGGAAAATGGTAATGGTCGTACCCAGCTTCTTGAAACATTTAATGTTAAAGCCCAAATGAATAGAGTCCCGTCTTTATTTATTACAGTAGAAAAAGAAGAAAACCTGGTAAATATATTTTTCAGAAAATTGATTTTTGGGTTTATTGGATTTTTAGAAAAGAATGAAAAAAGTAAAAACATATTCATACTTGCGAATAAACTTATAGACAGTGAAGGCTTTTTTGTTCAAGATCAGGACCTTGTCTTCAAGATCAGGAATATTTTAAAAGAAATATTTGAAAATATTTCTACAAAACAATCGGTTGTTTTGATGTTGGACGATATTAATAATCTAAACGAAACAGATAAAGAACTACTATCATATTTTCTGACTTTAGCTGTCACTGCACCGGTATTTCTTATGGTTACGATAGATATTGATGACCTTAATTCTTCAGAATGTCGATTGCAGCAATATGAAGATGTTTTTTATTTGATACCACCAAAAAAATATTACCTCGAGAATCTGCAAGAAGATAAAGTAACGGATTATTTATCTTTCATATTAAAAACTGATAAGAAAAATATTGATCAGACAATTGCACCTTACATAATGAAAGAAAGTAATGGAAATTTATTTTTAATAAAAAGCTATTTGGAATTTCTTTTTTCTCATGAATACCTATTAAAAAAGAAGGATAAATTTGTATTTACGTATCCGGAACAAATAACTTATCACTCCAAGATAGTTGATATATATCAAGCTAGATTTTCAAATCTTTCAAACAATGAAAAATTTATCTTTCTATTTATAGCAGGAAAGTATGATAAAGGAGCAAGCCTAGATAAGATCAAGGCTATTTTCTCTATCAAAGATCTTGATGATATTATTGCTAATCTTTTACGAATGAATTTAATAGATTCAACTGTGAAGCGAGGTAAAAGTTACTATAAGATAAAAAACGAGAATTTTTCAAAAGTTATTAAAACTTTTTCAACGGATGATAGAGAACATTTCTATGATAAATTAGTGGATTATTATGTAAAAAAGAAAGATAGTTCACTGATCACTTACACTTACTGTTTAATAAAATCATCAGCAGAAGTAAAAGACAAAAAGAAACAATTGAAAGAAACAATTGATTATTGCAGAGAGAATAGCCTTAATTCTGATAGAAAGAACCTATTGATTTTTGAATATAAGAACTTTAAATTAAGAAATACTACCAGAATAGAAATATTGACAGAGTTATACTTACTATTAATTTCTATAGGTAGTTTCGAAGAAGCTTTTGTTTACTATAACGAATTGTTGAAGAAATTAAAACTGGATGAAAATTCGTATGAATATGCTGTGATCTTAGCGGATAGTGTTTGTTTTAGCAGGTCAAAAGTATCACTTCATAAGAAATCAGAAAATTTAAAAAAATCAGCACACATCTTAGCGAAATCATCGCACTTTGATCTATATCTGACAGTGCTTTATAAAAGATTAACATTTCTGGTAAGAAGTGGGAGGATACAGGTATGCAAAAATGTTATAAATCATGAGCTGAAAAGATATAAAAATAATTTTGATCTCGAAACGAAGAAAAAGCTGAAAGATATGCTGAAATATTTCGAGAATGCCAGTAAGATACAAAGGTCGGAAATTTACCTTAAACTAGTTCATGTTTATAAATATCTAGAAGCAGATTTTGTATATCCTGAAGAACGGGCGGATCTGTTACTGATCATAATTTTAGACTTGATTGTTTCAAAAAATAATCAGAGAGCAATGTCACTTATAGAGTCCTATTTATATGAAAATACTTTGAAGCTAAATAAAGTCAACGAATTATCACTGTTGTATATATACGCGAATTTAATGTTCAAGTACGGGAAGCTAAAGAAGGCATTTAAACTATATTCAGAGATCGAGCAAATTTCTGTAAAGAAAACAGTTGGTAATAACATATTGACAGTTTTAACGGATAAATTAGAAGTAATGACCAACATGAGAAAATCTGCAAATAAAGTTGATAATGAATTTGATAAAGCTATAACTTTGGGTAAACGGTTTAAAGATTATTTGGCATTATTTAGATTGTATACAAAGTATATCAATTTCTTAATATCATCAGGGAGATGGAGAGATGTTGAAATAAACATTATGTTTGCATTGAATTTAATCCACAAAATACCCAATAAGGATGAGATAAAAAGATTCATTGTTACGATTGCTTACTACCATTATATAATCAAAGACCCTGATGGATACTTCATAATAATAAAACAAATAACCCGTTTGAATCCCCAGATAGAGAACTCAGCTTCAATATCAAAGCTTTTAAAACATGCTTCGATGTTATTTTCTCTTTACACTCAGGATACAATACAAGAATTATTTGAAGAATTTGAAAATATAAATAATAGAAGAATAAGAACATTGTTTTTATTGAAATATTTAAATATGCAGTTGAGTAACGGATCTAAAGAGAATATGGAACAGATATTAGAAAGGATCTCAGATCTAAAATATTATTATGTTGATCATCCGTCATGTTATGAATACATTACTGTATTAGAGTATCTACTTAAAGAAGATTATGTTAGAGCAATGAAAGTTACTGTAAAGTTAGGTAAAGAAAATTATGGAAAAGGCTATATATTTGATAGTTATTTTCCAATACTATCCTCATACTTTTATTTTAAAAACAAATCATTGTACAGAAATGCTGAGTTCTTTGAAGAAAAATTAAATAAATTAACTGCTAAATTATTACTTAGTATGTCATTTGACAAAAGAGAAAATTTTCAAAATAAATATTGGGTATTTTAGTATTGTTGACATTATAAAACGGAGGTATTTAGAATGAGTAAGTTTAAGAAAAAATTGGAAAAATATCATCTTACCAATATTCTTGATAATTCGGACGAATACCAGTATCTGAGTAATCATAAATCATTTTCTTGTGACGGAAGCTTAGGATGGAAACCTAGAACGGATGTATATGAAAATAATGAAGAATTAATTATCATTCTAGAGTTATCATTCGTTGATCCTGAACATATAGAGATCGAGTATGACGAGGAGTTCATAGTTGTCCGAGGTAGTCGAAATGAAGACGAATTTTTAACTAAAAGTCATTTCTACAAAATGGAAATTGATTTTGGCCCATTTGAAAAAATAATAAACCTCCCTTTCAAGGTTGATTTTAATAGTTTGGAAAAGATTTATGAAAAAGGGTTTTTCATTATAAAAATAAAAAAAATGTAGTTTCTGGAGAAAATTATGGCTAATACATCAAATATAAGAAATAAAAAAATGTTTTCTATCAATGAAGAATTACCAATTATTCCTTTGATGAATATGGTAGTATTTCCAAATGTTATAATGCCGTTGGTGGTCAACGACGCTAATCTTATAAAATTAATAAATGATAGTTTAAGTTCAAATAAGATAGTTGGAATATTTGCAAATCAACCTGATGATGATGGGGGGTATCGAAATAAAGAGATCTATAGCATTGGTACTGCTGTTATAATACTTAAAATGTTTAGAAGTGATAATGATTCATCTGCAAGGTTACTCGTTCAAGGCCTTTCGAGAATAGAACTTAAAAAAGTATCACAAGAAGAACCATATATCATAGCAAAAATAAAAGAACTCCCAGAAAAGAAGTCAAAAGGATTGAAATTAACAGCTCTTTTGCGAACGGTTACTGATACTTTTCTTGAAATAATTGATCTTTCTCATAATTTACCGGATGAATTAAAAATAGCACTTTCAACGATAAAAAGTCCCTCCAAAATATCTGACTTTATTGCTTCTAACTTGAATATGAATATAAGCAAAAGACAAAGTATTCTTGAAGAAGTAAATGTTGAGAATAGGCTGATTTTATTATCAACTTATTTAAACAAAGAATTGAAATTGCTTAAATTAACCTCAAAGATCCAAGAGGATGTCGAGGAGGAATTAGAAAAAGATCAGAGAGATTATTATTTACGTGAGCAATTGAGGGCGATTAAAAGAGAATTAGGAGAAACTGACGATGAAGCACAGGAGTTAGAGGATCTTCAAAAGAAACTGATTAAGAAAAAATTACCTAAAATTGCGATGACTGCTGCAAAGAGAGAATTAAAAAGATTAAATAGAATGCCTTCAGCATCAAGTGAATATACAGTTGCAATGACCTATTTAGATTGGTTGCTTGATCTACCTTGGAACGAGGAAGTAAAAACTAAAATAGATATCAATAAAGCACAAAAGATATTGGATGAAGACCATTACGGTCTAAAAGATATAAAGGAAAGAGTTCTTGAATATATGGCAGTAAAACAACTGACAGATGATTCAAGAGGAAGCATATTATGCCTCACAGGTCCTCCGGGAACAGGAAAAACATCTATCGGAAAATCAATTGCAAGGGCAATGGGAAGAAAATTTGTAAGAGCATCTCTGGGTGGAGTGAGGGATGAAGCAGAGATAAGGGGCCATAGAAGAACATATATTGGTTCAATGCCCGGAATTATAATAAAGCATTTGAGACAAGCCGGTGTTAAGAATCCTGTTATGATGCTTGATGAGATAGATAAATTAGGAATAAGCAACCAGGGAGATCCTGCATCAGCATTGTTAGAAGCTTTAGATCCTGAACAGAACAATAACTTCATCGATCATTATCTTGATGTACCGTTCGATCTATCTAAGGTAATGTTCATTATGACAGCAAATTATCCGGAATATATACCTGCTCCATTATTAGACAGGATGGAGATGATAGAATTTCCAAGTTATATTATCCAGGAAAAAGTGGCAATTGCTAAGAATTACATAGTCAAAAGACAAATTAAGCAAAACGGCCTAACAAAAAAAGATATTACGTTTACAAATAAAGCTATTGAATTCATTATACAGAACTATACCCGGGAAGCCGGAGTAAGAAGATTAGAGCAAAGGATAGAGAAGATCTGTAGAAAAGTAGCTATGATAAAGGCGAAAGGTAAGAAAACATCCGTTAAAGTAGGTGTGGAAAAAGTTATGGAATTTTTGGGTAATAAGTATATAGTACCTGAAATGGCAAACAGGAAAAATGAGATCGGGATCTGTACAGGATTAGCATGGTCACCTTCAGGTGGGTCTATTTTGTTCATAGAAGCAAATTTAATGAATGGATCTGACAGAGTTAAGATCACAGGGCAGTTAGGTGAAGTAATGAGAGAATCCGCGGAACTAGCAATAAGTTATATGAAAGCAAATGCAGGTAAACTAGGGATCGATCTAAAAAAATATAACAAGTATGATCTTCATATTCATGTTCCTGATGGAGCAACTCCGAAAGATGGACCATCAGCAGGCTTAGCAATAACAACTGCAATAATCTCACTTTTCACTAAGATCCCAATCAGGAAAGATTTTGCAATGACAGGAGAGATATCCCTTCATGGTAAAGCAATGGAGATCGGCGGGTTAAGGGAAAAGATCATTGCAGCGGAAAAAGCTGGAATTAAAAATATTATAATACCAAAGGATAACATCAAGGATCTCTCAGATATACCTGAGGAAGTAATAAAAAATTTAACTATTCATGGCGTAGAGCATATAACTGAAGTCCTTAAATTAGCACTTACTAGAAAAATTAAAAACAAGTAAAATTGTAATAAATTAGATTTTTAGTTAATTAAAATATCTAATTTTTTACTTGCTTAAATATATATTTTGCAGTTTTTTTCTTACTCATTTGAAAATGAATGTTAAATGGAGATACAAATGCGATCATTTATCGTAATGATTTTTATACTAACGACTATTTCTTTATGTGCAGATGCTTGTTCTGATCTAAAAAAAGCGTATGACAAAAAGATCCAGGAATGGAAAGATATTGAAACAGAAATGAAAAATGATGAAACTTCAAAAAAACGATATGATGAGTTATTACCCCAATACAATAAAAAATGGGAAGAAGCTCAAAAATTAAAAGGTGAATTAAAGCAATGTGATGAAGAATCAAAGAACGAGCATAAAGCTTTTTATAACAAAGGTATTAATCTCAAAAAAGATAAAAAATATGAAGATGCGCTGATCCAATTTCAAGAAGCATTGAAAATCGAAAAAGATTTTGAAGATGCATTTAATCAAATTTGCTTGGTGTATATAGAACTTGGTCAATTTACAGAATTTAATAAAGCTATTGAAAAGATTAAAGATAAGAAAACTATAGGTAAACTTTATCATGCTGCCGGTAAGAAAGTAATACATTCTCAACCTGATATTGCTATTAAATACTACAAGAGTATGGCTAAAGTATACAAGCCTGAAAAAGCATATTATTTAATAGCAGGCATTTATATAACAAAGAAAGATGATCCCAAAACAGCAATTGCATACTATCAAAAAGCTCTCAAGCTTGATCCTAAAGAACATAAGATTTATAATGCTCTAGGTGCTACCATCGTAGAATTGTCTGGCAAAACAACTAATAAAGTTGAAAAGGATAAGCTTTTAGATGAAGCTGCTTCAGTTTTCTTGAAAGGTGTTAAACTAGGAAAGAAAAGATATAGAAAATATTATGAAATTTGTATTAGACTTGCTCAGATCTATAATTTACAGGGTAGAGCATCAAGTGCACTTGAATATGCTGATCTTGCGATAAAATACAATAAAGATAAAAAATATAGTTTAGCTCACCTTGAGAGAGGTATCGCATTGGTAAAGATGAGAAGATATGGAGAGGCTAAGCGAATGTTCGATATAGCGCAGCAAGATTTTCAAACAAAAAATTCAGTGAAATACTGGCTTGGTGAAATAAAGAAAAGAAAGAAATAATCTTGTTTCTTGAAATTTCTAAGTTATCAAGATAGAATAATAATCATTGATTTTTTGATGATATTAATTATATTACTCATAGATTAAACGCTAACACTACATACCTTAACTTTAAGGGGAATAATATGAAAAATATTTTATTAATGATTTTTATGGCACTAATATTGTTTGGATGTGTTACTGCAAAGAAGTCTAGAAAAGATGAGATCAGGCGTGCAGGAAGAGAAAGGATTGAACAAGAAACATCAATTGAAGAGTACAAGGTTGATGAGAATGGCAAAGAATACTATTCAGAAAAAGTTGAGCCACATTATTCTAAATTTCGCTGGATAAAGAACAGAAAAGCGCCTGTTTATAGAGATCAAAGCAAATTTGCGGATCCTGTTACATATATATACTCACATGAATTTGTTGAGATCGTTGATGGTAGATTAGGTCTTGAACTTACTAGGATAAGAGTATTTAACAAGACAAGAGGTTATATTGAAGGTTATACTAAGAATAAGTTTTTATTCTCTGTAGATTATTATAGTGAACCTTATGAATTAACTGAGATGGAGATACTAAGAAGAAAAGAAATCGCTGAGAAGAAACGATTAAGAGAAGATGAAAGAGATAGAAAAATATTAGAGATCCAAAAAGAGAAAGAATATAATCAGGCTTTAATATTAGCAAGAGATGATGCAAAGATCGTAATGAAGATGAACTATAACGAATTAACAGCATATTTTAAGGGTATATATACTGAAGATGCAATTTATACTCAGAATGCTAAAAATACTCTTAAATTCTCAGGCAAGGGAGTTTCAATTTATTTTACAATGACTGAAGGTCAAATATCTGGAATTCATGCTATAAACAATCAAGATGGTTTCTCAATAGAAGGAGCAAATGTATTACTTCTTGAATTACTTGGTGAAATATTCTATTCAGTTGAGGATGTTGAGAATATAAATAAATATATTCTGAAGAAAACTGGAGTTTTTGAGAGAAGTGAATATCCAATGAGTGTGAAATTTGATAATAGTAAAGAAAATCCTATTATTGAGTTGACAATAGGTGATTTCTCAGGAATCGAGAAATAAATAATTCAATATAATCTTATTAAAAAGGCACATCTAAGATGTGTCTTTTTAGGATAGCGCATATGGCAAAAAATAAGAAAACTAAAATACCTGATAATACTCTAGCAAAAAACAAAAAGGCTTTTCATGATTATGAGATATTAGAACGTTATGAGGCTGGTATGGTTCTTGTGGGTAGTGAGGTAAAATCGATCAAGCAAGGTCGTATATCTCTCAAGGAAAGTTATTGCAAGTTTATTGATAATCAGTTATTTGTAATTGGAATGCATGTATCAGAATTTAAAAATGCAAATATGAATAATCATGATATAACACGAAACAGGAAACTCTTACTTCATAAGCGAGAGTTGCATAAGCTTAGTGTTAAATTGCAGAATACAGGTCTGACTGTTATTCCTTTAAAAGTATATAAAGTTAGGCATTTGATAAAGATAGAGATAGGATTGTGTAAGGGTAAGAGGGAATATGAAAAAAGAGATTCTATTAAAGACAGAGAGAATAAAATTGAGTTAGATAGGGTTGCGAAAGCATTTAGAAACTAAAAAAAAGGTGAGAATATTCTCACGTTTTTTTTATGTTAGCAGTAATCTATGATCTACCTTTTCTTGCTTCTTTAATTCTTGCTGATTTACCTCTTCTCTGACGGAAGTAGAAAATTCTAGATCTTCTTACTTTACCTTCTTTAACTCTAACGATCTTATCGATCTGTGGAGAGTTAAGCGGTATAATTCTTTCAACACCTATACCATTAGATATTTTTCTAATAGTAAAAGTTTTACCAACGCCTGTTCCTCTAACTTGAATAACAGTACCTGTAAAGAGCTGTATTCTCTCTTTAGTTCCCTCAACGATCTTTAGATGTACATCCAAAGTATCTCCTGAGTGAAATGCTGGTATGTCTTCACGAATCTGTTCTTGGTTCAGAGTATTAATGAAATCCATTATAATACCTCTTTTTATTTTTTATTTATTTTTATTAACAATTCCGGTCTATTCTTTCTTGTTGTTTCCACTGAGTCATTATGTCGCCATTCATCTATCATCTTATGATTTCCTGATAAAAGCACGTCAGGTACTTTCAATCCCATAAAATCACTCGGTCTGGTGTAGTGTGAACAATCCAGCAAACCGTTCTCAAATGAATCAGACAATGCTGAGTCGAGGTCAGAAATAACACCCGGTATCAATCTACAGACAGAATCCACAACTATTGCAGCAGGAAGTTCACCACCCGTTAAGATGTAGTCCCCTACAGAAAGTTTTAGATCAATAAAGTTATCAATTCTTGCATCAATACCTTTATAGTGTCCGCAAATTATTATCAAATGTCTATAATCTAGGAATTTATGAGCTTTCTCCTGTTCGTATTTCTCACCGGTAGGAGTGGTCAATATAATGTATGAATCTTCTTGCTTAAGCTCCATTATGGCTTTGTAAAAAGGCTCTATCTTCATTATCATTCCAGGACCGCCCCCGTAAGGAGTATCGTCCACTGTGCTATGTTTATCCTCAGTCCATTTTCTCAGGTCATGAACAACTATATCAATCAAACCTTTATCTTTTCCGATCTTTAAGATCGAATGATCAAGAAAACCTGTGAACATATCAGGATGAACAGAAATAATATCAATCTTCATCCGATAGCACTCCATCTACTTCCGGTAGCATTCCATTAATTAAAGACACTGTTATCTTTCTTTTTTCTATGTCAATCTCCTTAACAAACTTCGATATTGCAGGTATAAGGAGTTCTTTACCCTTGTGATCAACTACATAAATATCATTAGAAGACATTTCCAGTACTTTGATCAACTGACCTAACTCTTTTCCCTCGGTTGAAAATACGATACATTTCTTGAGATCATCATGGTAATAATAATCTTTAGGTAGATCCGCTTTATCATCTTCATGAATTGTGATCCTGTATCCCATTAGCTCCTGAGCTTTTTCGATAGAATCAATCCCATCCAGTTTAACAGTTATTTTTTTATTGTTTTGAACAATGTTTTTAACTTTAACTCTCATGGGTGAACCGTATTCTTTCGTGAGGAAAAATTCTTCCATATTCAAGAATCGTTCAGGAAAAGTAGTTAATGGTACTATTGTCAATGAGCCGTCAATCTTAGTTGTCTTACCGATAGTTCCGATAAATATATAGTCATCGGGATTAAGCATTATTCAGCAGCGGGAGTTTCTTCAGTTTTTTCTTCTTCAACAACTTCTTCTTTTACTTTTGCTGCTTCTGCCTTTTCTTTTGCTTCAGCTTCTGCTGCCGCTGCGGCCTGTTTTGCTTCTTCTTCAGCTTTCTTAGCCTCTTCAGCAGCTACTTTGTCAGCTTCAATTTTTGCTGCTTTAGCGTCTAAGGCTGCAATTTTATCCGCTTCTATTTTAGCTTTTGCTTTTTTAGATAATTTAGTTGTTTTCTTTACTGGCGCATTTGCTCTTTTCTCTTTCTCAAGCAACCAATTTTTGTAAGCTTCTTCTACTTCTTCATCAGTAAATTTTCTGATTGGATTACCGTTCTCATCTTTAACAGCAAGATATTTAACAGTTTTCTTTCCGTTCAAACCTTCTTTTTCTACTTTTTCAGTCTTGTGTCTTTTCAACATATCGTACTTTAGCATTATCCCTTCTTTACTAAGGATATTTTTAACAGTTTCAGATGGTTGAGCTCCTAATAAAAGCCATTTCATGATGTTCTCAGAGTCAAGAACTAATCTCGTAGCCTCACCAGCTGCGAGGGGATCAAAATATCCCAGTCTTTCTAAGAATGCTCCATCTCTCTGTTTTCTAGAATCGATAGCTACGATCCTATAGAAAGGTCTTTTCTTTCTACCAAGCCTTGTTAGTCTTAGTTTAACCAAATTTTACCTCCGGTTAGTTATTTCTTGTAAATTAAATATCTCGGGAACCAGTCCAAAATATTCATTACAATTTAGTTCATGGATAGTTTCTCTATCCTGTTTATTAGAAAGGTTTGTTTGCCGGCATACCTTTGCCGAACATTCCTTTCGCTAATTTATCAAATCCGATCTTTCTTATCTGCCTCATCATTCCATTCATCTGCTGGAATTGTTTCATGAGTTGATTTATTTCCTGAACACTTCTTCCGCAACCTTTAGCGATCCTTAGCTTTCTTGATCCATTTAATAAAGAAGGTCTGTTTCTTTCCTTCCTAGTCATCGAGTAAATAATTGCCTCGATCTTTGTGAAAGCTTTTTCATCTATATCAATTTCATTCAGTTTACTTCCTATTCCTGGCATCATTTTAAGCATTGATTTAATTGAACCCATTCTTTTGATCTGCTTTATCTGTGCTAGAAAATCCTCAAATGTAAAATCTTCTTTCTGTAGTTTCTTAGCTAATCTTTCAGTCTCGGCTTGGTCCATGTTCTCTTGAGCTTTTTCAACCAAGGTAAGAACATCACCCATTCCAAGTATCCTCTGAGCAAGTCTGTCAGGGTGGAACATTTCAAGTTCATCAAGTTTTTCACCGACACCAACGAATTTGATAGGTTTACCGGTTATTTCTCTGATGGATAAAGCAGCACCACCTCTGGAGTCACCATCCATCTTAGTTAGGATAACACCATCAAAGTTTAACTGATCGTTAAATTCCTTTGCAGTAGTAACGGCATCCTGACCGATCATACTATCAGCAACGAATAAGATCTCAGTTGGATTTACAGCTTCCTTGAGATGAATAAGTTCCTGCATCATATTTTCATCTATGTGTAATCTACCTGCAGTATCAAGCAATACTACATTGTGGTTATTCTCTTTTGCGAACTTAAGAGCATTTACAGCAATTGCACTTACATCTTTAGAGTCTTCTTCACTGTAAACAGGGATACTGAGCTGCTTACCTAGTGTTTTAAGCTGTTCTATAGCTGCTGGTCTGTAAATATCTACGGCTACCATTAAAGGTGATTTCTTATATCTCTTTCTTAGAAAATTTGCAATTTTAGCACAATGCGTTGTCTTTCCGGAACCTTGTAAGCCTGCAAGCATGATAATTGTAGGGTTTCCAGGGAATTTAACTTCAGAAACTTCTCCACCAAGAACAGTTACAAGTTCATCGTGGATAAATTTTATTATCTGTTGTCCGGGAGTAATTTTCTCAAAAACCTTTTCCCCAATAACCTTGTCTCTAACTCTGCGAATAAAGTCTTTTACAACCACATAGTTGACATCAGCTTCAAGTAATGCAATACGTACTTCTCTCAAAGATGCTTTGATGTTATCTTCAGAGAGCCTGTGTTGCCCCTTTAGCTTCTTAAATATGTTTTCAAGCTTTCCGCTTAACTCATCGAACATGATTTTCCCGATTTTTTGTGCCTGTTCTTATATATATAATACATAAGAGTTGCGAATATAACGCAATTTGGGTGAATAAGCAACTTAAAAAATGATTTTGTTTTATAGAAAAATCAAATTTTACTATTTACGATTTATGGCATTGCTTTTGTACATAATCCCACTTATATTATAAACCCTAACAATGAAGCAAAAAAAATCCTAATAAGTAGGTAATTATTAATTGATATAAAAAGGAGAAAAAAATGGAAAATCCATTACTAAGCAAAGGTCAATTCGCTCAATACAACAAAATCAAACCGGAGCATTTCGTTCCAGCTACAAAAGAGATCTTAGACTACGCAAAAAAAGAGAATAAGAAGCACATCGATTTCACTGGTGAAAGAACATTTGACAATACTCTTGTTCCTGAAATGGAGATCAGTGAAGAAGTAAGCAGAGTAGTTTCACCTATGTCACAATTATACAGTACTATGACAAGTGATGAGATCAACGAGGAATTTCAAAAAGCGATTCAATTGTTAACTGAATTCGGAAATGAAATGTCTATGGATCCTGACAACTACAAAATGTACAAAGATTATGCTGCTACTGCTGAAGCTAAAGCTTTGACAGGAGAAAAGAAAAGACACTTAGATAATACAATGAAAGGATTTATTCTTGCCGGTGCTGAATTAAATGATGAAGATAAGGCTAAACTAAAAGAGATAAATTTAAAATCGAGTGAACTTTCTCTTAAATTTTCTAACAATGTCGTAAAGTCAAATTTTGAACTTGTTGTAAAGGATAAAAAAGATCTTGCAGGATTACCTGAAGATTCTATAACCGGAGCAAGAGAAAAAGCAATAGCAATGAAGATAGACGAAGGTGATGAGAATACCTGGGTATTCAATTTGGATATGCCATCATTCTTACCATTTATGAAATTTGCAGAAAACGTAGAATTAAAAGAGAAGTTATGGCGTGCTTATTTTACAAGAGGAACAAAAGAAGGTATAGATAACAGACCTTTAATCCAGGAAATTGTAAAACTAAAGAAAGAAAAAGCAAATTTATTAGGCTTTGATACCTATGGTCAACTTTCTTTAGAGAGAAAGATGGCTGAATCTCCTGAAATCGTGATGGAATTCTTGGATAATATCGCAATAAAGACAGAAGATGTTGCTCTAGAGGAATTCAACGAGATAAAAGCATTAAAAGAAGAATCATTTGGAGAAAAATTCGAAACTTTAATGCCTTGGGAAACAAGTTATTGGACAAATAAATTGAAAGAGAAGAAATATTCTTTCAACGAGAACGAAGTAAGTGAATATTTCTCCGCAGATGAAACCCTACAAGCATTTTACGACATTGCAAAGAAACTTTACGGCATTAAGTTTGAAAAAATAGATAATATTCCTGTTTGGCATAAAGATGTTCAGACTTTCAAGCTTGTAGATGAAAATGATGAATTAAGATCTTATGTTTATGTTGATCTTTATCCTAGATCCGGACAAAAAAGACCGGGTGCGTGGATGAGTGGTATGGTGTCAGGAATGAACTACAATGGCAAAAAAACTATTCCTCAGGTTGGAGTTCACTGTAACTTCACTCCACCGGTTGGCGATAAGCCTGCTTTACTTAGATATGATGAAGTAACAACTTTATTCCATGAGTTTGGACACGCACTTCATGGTGCCTTATCACAAACTAAATTCACATCAACTTCAGGAACACATGTTAAATGGGATGTTGTGGAGCTACCATCTTCTTTCCATGAGAATTTTGTAAAAACAGAAGAATCTTTAAAAATGATCGCTAAGCATTACAAAACTGGTGAACCAATGCCTAAGGAATTGATGGATAAGCTATTAAAGGCAAATGATTTTATGAGAGCTTCAGATGCAAGAAGACAAATTACTTTCGGAATGTTTGACATGACATTACATCATACTGAGAACATGAAAGATGAAATGACTTCAGCTCATGAGATATCAAAGAAAATGATGGTGAAGTATAACAATACTCCATATATCGACGATTCGTATTTCGAAGCTGGTTTCAGCCATATATTTGCAGGTGGTTACGCAGCAGGTTACTACAGTTATATGTGGGCAAATATACTTGATGCTGATGCTTTCTCATTATTCCAAGAAAAGGATTCTGTGCTTAATAGAGAAGCAGGTAAGAAATTCATGGAAAACATCCTTGAAAAAGGTGACAGTGAAGATATGAATGTTCTCTTTGAGAAATTCAGAGGAAGACCTGTAAGCGATAAAGCTTTGCTAGAAAGATTAGGCATTAAATAATAATAGTGAAGAATTCTAAGGGATTTACTTTAGTTGAATTAATAGTTGTCAGTACGATCGTAGTAATACTTGCTTCGGTCGGACTGATAAGTTATAATATGCTGATCAAAAGGGCTGTCGCTTCAGTTCTGAAAAATGCCGTAATGGTAAATGCTGAATTAGTCCAAGCTCATTATGATATTAATGGCTACTGGGTGACAGATCTTCCAGGAGAAGATCCAGAAGATACCGGGAATTTGACTACTACTGAAGAATTAGAAGCTTTGGGATTAGCCCCAAGAAATTTTTCAGATGAATTTATAATGAGAATATTTGAGCTTGACGGTTTTCCTCATATCATAGCCAGGGAGAAAATAGGTCATAAAAAGTATGGAATTGAAGTTTCATATCATCTTAAAACACATGAGCTAGTGGTAACGGAAGAATAGAGGTAAGGCAAGAATAGAATGAATTATCAAGAAATAAAAAAAAATATCGTTAGTTCCATTGATAAGAATCTATCACCTTATGCTACAAAAAATGTTGATGCTATAAGAACAAGATCAAGCAAAGATGATATCAGATTGCCTTTTTCTATTGATAGGGATAGAATTATTTACAGTGGAGCATATCGAAGAAGCGCTGGGAAGACACAAGTCTATTATTTTTCATCATTGACCGATGAACAGATAACCAACAGGATTGTACATACTCAATATGTTTCTCAGATAGCCAGAACTATCGGACGATTATTATATCTAAACCTAGATCTTATAGAAGCTGCCGCTCTTGGTCATGATCTCGGACATACTCCATTCGGGCATGATGGCGAGATCTTTTTAAGCAACGAATGTGAGAAGCATGGGATCGGGAAATTTTATCACAATATTCACAGTTTATATATAGTAGACAACTTTTCTTACAAAGGTAAAGGTATGAACCTTACCTTTCAGACTAGAGATGCAATTATTTCACATGATGGAGAAATTCATCAAAATCAGCTCAAGCCTCAGGCAGATAAGACTGAAAAAGATATAGATAAGTATATTACTTTGATGAAAAATAGTAAATATGCCAAAATAGCTCCGATGACTATGGAAGGATGTGTTATACGATTATCTGATACGATCGCTTACATTGGTACCGACATTGAGGATGCTATTCATTTGAATTTACTGAAAAGAAATGACTTACCTAAAAATATTACTGACATACTAGGAAATAATAATGGCAAAATAATTGATACATTGGTGAAAGATATTACTATGAACAGTTATGGTAAACCGTATATAGAATTTTCTACAGAGATCGGAAATGCTCTAAAGGAGCTTAAGGCTTTTAATTATGAAAATATTTATCGTAATGAGAAACTGAAGAGAGAAAGAAAAAAGATAGAAAAAGGATTTGAAATATTATTTGAGACTTATTTGGAAGATCTTGCAACTCAAAATAAGGATTCTGATATCTATAGGCATTTTCTGAATGACAAAAAGAGTGAGTATAAGGAAAGTATCACCGATGCTGAGAAAGTAAAAGATTTTATAGCAAGCATGACCGACAGATATTTTAAATTTCAACTTGAAAAGATCATAATACCGATGGTGAAAATAATTCTATAGGAAATAAATTGGGATCAATTACAGAAATACTGAATACAGGGAATCCGATCATATTATCAATTTTACTGATTTTAGGGTTGTATATCCTGATAAAAGGTGGAGACCTACTTATTACCGGGGCTCAGGCGATCTCAATATCGCATAATATTGATCCATTTGTTATCGGGCTTACAGTTGTTGCTTTTGGAACTTCCCTACCGGAATTTTTTGTTAGTTTCATAGCAAATATTAATGACAGTCCAGCAATCGGTCTTGGAAATGTAGTCGGAAGTAATATTGCTAATATTGCTTTAGTGCTGGGTGTTGCCGCTACGATAACGACCATTGCAATAAAAAAAGACACACTATACAAGGATCTCCCGATAATCTTTGTGATCTCAGTAATATTTTATGTGCTTATGATAGATGGGGAAATTTCTAGGATAGATGGCATTATTCTTACTGTTATGTTCGTAGGATATTTGACTTATGTTTGGATCGATGCAAAGATCAAAAAGAAAAATTTGCTTGATGATGAAATTCCTGATATTATGAATTCAAAGAAGAATTTTATGCTGATATTCTTCGGGATTATCGGGTTATATTTAGGATCTGAATGGACTATCAGAGGTGCATCTGGACTAGCTAAATTGATGGGTATCAGTGAACTGGCGATAGGTCTTACTGTTGTTGC
>JAQICF010000111.1 GCA_027858795.1 Candidatus Delongbacteria bacterium
GACATATGTCGTATTTTCAGACGTTAGTAGAAATTGCAACTTTTAAATGGAGATTCCATAAATGAAAAATTTAATAACAATAATATCTATTTCAGTTTTAGCTGGATTTATTCTCCTGTCATGCAGTGATGATAATTCATCAGCTCCATCAGAGAGTATTACTTTCGTTAAAACTTTTGGGAAAGCTGATTCCACTGATGCTGGCTATTCAGTTCAACAAACATTAGATGGTGGGTATATTATTGCAGGTGGTACCGAGACAAGTACTGGTTTTTGGAGTACTTGGTTGATTAAAACTGATTTTACTGGTAATGAGATGTGGAACAAAACTTTTGGTTTAGATGGTTATACTTTAGATCGTGGATTTTCGGTTAAACAAACAACTGATGGTGGATTTGTTATTACTGGTGAAACAAAGGGAGCTAGTCTCCAAAATGGATGGTTAATAAAAACCGATTCCAATGGAAATCAAGAATGGGAAACAATAATAATTGAAGGAGCTCAAGGTCGTTCTGTTGTAGAAACTAGTGATAAGGGTTATGTGGTAACAGGCTCATATCGTGGTGATCTCTGGTTAGTAAAAATTGATTCAAATGGGAATGTAATATGGAATAAGACTTATGGTGGAACAGATACTGATAGTGGGTCGGAGGTACAACAGACCGTTGACGGTGGATACATTATTATCGGTTCCTCATATTCTTATGGAGTAGGTAGTAACGATATTCTATTATTAAAAACTGATCCGGAAGGAAACGAAGAATGGTACAGAATTTTTGGTGATAACGGTTATGATTATAGCTTTGATTCAGGTTTCTCTGTACAGCAAACTACAGATAATGGTTTCATTCTCACAGGTCAGTATAAATCAGTTGATACACATAATACGAACTTATGTCTTATTAAAACTGATTTTCATGGAAACGAAGAATGGAGTAGGTTCTTTGGAGGTACCGATTTTGCTTTCGGTAAATCTGTCAAACAAACTCGAGATGGAGGTTATATAGTTACAGGGCATATTTCTTCAGGAGCTCCAACTGGAGATGCTTGGTTATTAAAAACTGATCAATATGGCTACGAGGAATGGAACATATCTTACGGAGATCAGGGTTATGACTGTGGATATTGCGTACAGCAAACTGATGATGGTGGCTATATACTGACTGGTACCTACGCACCTGACTCAACAAATGCATTAATGTCTGATATCCTTTTAATTAAAACTGACTCGGAAGGGAATTTTGAATAGCGTTAAAAGTTGCAACATCTACTAACATTGGCAAAATGACTTGAATACCCTACTTGTCTTGGCTTAACGCTTTTTGCCATGACCGTTAGCAGAAATAGCACTTGAGAGAAGATTCAACTTGAGTTAATTATAAATTAAGGGAATGAAAAGATGAAATCGTTACTATCAATATTATTAGTCCTCATTATATCAATTTTTGGTATGTCAGGTGATAACAATGAAGAGACTCTTACCAAAAATAATGAGATTTTCATAGATAAATGTGGTATTAACACAGGTATGTCTCAAAAAGAATATGAAAACTTTAGAACAGAATATTTAACTCATTATAAAAAAAAGCATGGTGGTTATTCCGTTGGTCACACATGGGATTTCGATTATAAATACGATTTCACAAAATTCAAAGAATTTAAAGAGTTGGGTGTATTTGACTCTCCTGTTTCATATAAAGAAGCTACATTGTCATGTAATATTGTAGTAATTGGTAAAACGCTTAAAAGGGATAAAAACATTGATAATAAACATGTTCTTGAAATTGAAGAAATCTTAAAAGGCGAAGAAATATTTTTAGCAAAATTGGGAGAATTACCAAAACATATTTTTTATCCCGACCTCACCGGTGGACCTGAAATAGTAGCAGGAGAAATAGAACCTGTAGCAGGTGTTACAGGACTTTATTTTCTTGTTTTTGCAGATGAACTTAGTAATAGTCACAAATGGTTACAAACACTTCGTAATAGAACAATTTTAAAAACAGCAGAAGGTGGTATTGTATATAGTAAACACTGGAATCGAATCAATAATTTGAAAAAGTTACTAGATAACCCAGAGAAAAGTCAAAAAATGCAAAAATCTGAGCAATATAGAAAAAAAATAGAATCTACGTATAGAGCTATTAAGTTAAATGAAACGTGGGATCAGGCTATTGATAATGTAAAGGAAATCATAAGAATCAATAATCATAAGAATTTCTACAAAAAATCTTGGACTAATGACTAAACTCAAGTTGAAAGGGTTCCCATGGACTCAAGTGCTACAACTGCTAACATTGGCAAAATATCAATGGGTTACTTGGACATTTAACTCGCTCTTCCCCACTGTTTTTTGCCATGACCGTTAGGGGCAATTAATGATTGTTAACCGGTGTTTTTTAAAAAGAATAAGTGATTAGAGTTTTAAACAAAAGCAATTCAGCAATTTAGAGATTAGAAAGAATTTAAGAGACTAAAATACTCCAGTGAGCTTCAATAGTATCAGCAGACAAGTCGGCACCGCAATCCCATTCGATATAATAACCGCCATTTCTTACACAGTTGAAAGATTCAGCATCTTTGAGTGGTGAAAAGGCTTCATAACCTAAATATGGTTTTACATCAAAATCTCCGCATCTACCGTCTTCTGATTCAATTCTCAATATATAATTTTTTTGTGGTGTAACTTTTACAATTTTCATTGGTCTAACCCTTTATTTCAAAGAAACTTCTTTTTACTTTTAAAAAAGAAAAAGAAGCAAAAATAAAAGTGTAAAAGCGTAAAAGTGCAAAGTGTAAGACGCTCACGCTAGTTAGTCCTTACAACACGAAAGCCGTAGGCGCTGCCACTGTAGTACGGGTGGCCGTAGGTGCCGCGAGAGGCAACTCGGCAATAGGAAGCAAAGTGGCCCCAGCCGCCGCCCCGCAGAACACGGTTCGTGCCACTTGGAGAGCCCGTAGGATCACTCTGGGCATCACTCGTATAAGAACCATACCAGTCCCAACACCATTCGTATAAATTGCCACTCATGTCATAAAGACCGTAACCGTTAGCAGGAAAACTACCAACAGGTAATGTTCCACCACCATTGCTATCAGGATGATAACCAGTTGTTGGACTCACATCATAACTATAAGAAGTTGATCCGTAATAATTCGCCTGTGTATCTCCGTTTGTGCTATGTGAGATAGTCGCTCCGTTCGGGAATCTTTGACCTGACAAAACGCCTCTTGCAGCATATTCCCATTCAGCCTCAGTAGGCAATCTGTAACCGTTCGCACTCCAGTTGCAGGTCGCTGCATTCCATGCAGAATTTGTACTAGTCGGTATTGCTCCCCAATCCGTAGGATCCGTCGAACCGCTTATTTCATAGCAGGGAGTCAGTCCTTCTGCTATACTTCTCAAGTTACAATATTTGATTATTTCATACCAGCTGACATAATACGCAGGATAATTATCACCCGTTCCGTATGAACTCCAATCCACAGCAGGCATATAAGCAGACCATTCTGACTGTGTAACCTCACAAGCACTCATATAGAAATCACTCACTGTTACGCTATGTAAAGGAAGTTCATCAATAGAGCCTTCGTTAAAATGATCACCCATTTGGAAGGTACCGCCCTGAATCAATAGCATCTCAACTGTTATTGTTTTTGAATCTGAAACACTATCTTCTCCATCGCTCACTACACAAGTTATTGTATAATCCCCTACTGTTAAAGGTGCTGTCCAAGTTTCACTTGAACTTGTTCCGTTTATTGTACCTTCATTTGCAGACCAAGAATATGACAATACATCTCCTACATCAGCATCAGTTGCATTACAAGTAAATGTTGAAGTTCCGCCTTGTTGTACACTTGTTGGATCAGCTGTTATACCATTTATTACAGGTGGAGCATTACCTTGTATAAGGTTTATATTTATTTGATTCTCTTTTTCTGCTCCGTCATTATCTTCCGAGATTGTTTTTATTTTATGAATGCCTGTATTTAACGTATCAGTATTTAAGATATATGAATAAGGGGAGCTTTGATCTGAACCTTTTTGAACATTATCGATATAAAATCTAATTTCAAATATATTACCGTCAGAATCATCTGCAACTACATTTACAGTTATATTATTCCCAATTGTAAATGTAGCACTGTCTGCTGGCGATGTAATCGTGCATGAGGGTAAATTGTTTGACGGTTCTGTACTACTGTCATCCTCACTACAGGATATGAAAACCGATCCTGAGAACATCACGGTTAAAAATAAAACAATCCATTTTTTCATAACTCACTCCTTTATAGCTCATTTTCATTATTCAAAGTTTTTTTTAAAAATCCATGCCTTATAATGGTAGAATAATTGCGTAAATAATATCTGAGATCACAAATATTATTCACATATCCACAACTACTTTGATAAATTGCGGAATTACTTTTAACTGATATTTCATAATTTCTCCTTAAACTCAAGGTGTTGATACTTATAGTTTATCGTTACATTGGAATAAACTTGAAAACTAAGTTAATGATTTTTACGTAAAATCACAAGGAAATTACTTTGTAGAAGTTTTAAGATTTTAGTATATTAAAAAAACACCGGTTAAGATAGGAAGAAGTATATAGAAGAACAATCATAAACAGCCCCTAACATTGGCAAAACATCAATGGTTACTTGGAGAGTTTTCTAAGCTTATCACCACTGGTTTTTGCCATGACCGTTGTAGGACATCGCAATTATAAACGAAGAAAGAGAAATGAGCCAATTGATAGAATTTGAGAAACCTTAATTTTTTATTTTGAAGGGGATTTGAAAAATACAAAAAAACATTGACGGAGGTTTAAGTGAAAAAGTGTACTTATTGTGCAGAAGAAATTCAGGACGAAGCTATTAAATGTAAACATTGTGGGGAGTATCTAAAAAAGTCAACGCCTGAAACGGTAAAGATTGTAGAACAAAAAACAGCTAGGGAAGTGAATCGTAACAAATCTAATAATTCTCGTAAAAAAAAATCATATTTATACCTACTATACTTAATTATTGTCATTTTATTCATAAAAGGATGTGCAATTCTTGGGTCTTGGGATATTAAAATAATATTTCCAATAATATTTCCAATAATATTTTTGATTTTCCTTCGGTTGTATCCATTAAAAACAACATCAGTTAACAACAAGAATAAATCTGCGCTAGTTAAACCTATTAAAATTGTTAAATCTATTAAAAATAATCATTCTGAAAGAGAGCGTGAGAAAAAAATAAAAAATAGAAATGGAAATATTGCAGGTGCTTTATTTTTAGTGATAATAATAATATTTTTAGGATTTTTTCATATTGTACCAAGTCA
>JAQICF010000130.1 GCA_027858795.1 Candidatus Delongbacteria bacterium
ATCATATCAAGAATCTTAAAATACAAGAACCTGTCAACATACAAAAAGAAAGCTCTTCCCCACAAACTACAGAGAAAAGAATTTGAGCATAACTGGGAGATCAGCTGTAATTACATCACTACAAAGTACATAGACAACAAAAGGCGATTCTTATACAAGATCATCCTCAGAGAAAGATCATCGGGAATAGAATTTGTCGGGTTCACCTTTGAAAGATCAAATCTAAGCATTGGAATTTTTACAGACTACATTTTATACAACCTGAAAGCTGCCGGGATCAATACCAGTGACATTATTATCAATGCACCAAAAAGCTCGGTATTCTCAAATATCAGAAGTGAAAAAGATACTTTCCTCGACAATATTCTCAATATCAAATACAAAGCAAAATTAACGACTACAAAAAAAGATAACATACCTAATTCAGACCTATGTAAAAACAACAATTTCTGCCTTGATGAAATTAAAACAAGCAACGAATTAATCAAATATGCATTCACTGGAATTCTTCAGAACAATCTGAATATCTTAAGCACAAATTTCAGACTAAAAGATAAGAATATAAAATCACTGTTGATCCCTCCCATAATTGTAGATGATTTCATAAATGACATAGATGCAATAAAGAACTTTGATCATTACTGGCATTCATTAAGTCAACCTGAAGTCAGGGACAATATCCTGAATGAAGTTCTAACTGGGCTTAAGCAGATCGGAGACTTGAACAAAGGGAACTATGAGAACGAAAAAGCATTAAATTTATACGATAAGATCATAGCCACTCTTCAATACACAAAGAAAGATAATAAGAAACTCAGAATGACCGTTTTTTATAAGAAGGGAGAGATCTATCAGCTGACAGGTGACTACTCAAATGCAATTAAGCAACTTGAGCATTCTCTGGAACTTGCTGAGCACATAGATGAGTTTGATACTATCGCAGACTCAAGCTATTTACTGGGTGATCTTTTCAAAGTAACTCAATCAAATAATAATTACGATGATTATTATAATAAAGCTCTGACAGCTACCAAATCAACTGATAATAAGATCATTAAATATTACAAAACAATGGGAATAATATATTCTCGTCAGCTAAACTTTATGTTGGCTCTGAATAACTTCAATACCATGCTTGAAGAATCTAAAAAGCAAAATGATGATGTGAATTATTCAACTGCATTGCAACTGATTGGTGAAACATATAAGAACATGAGCTTATTCAAAGATGCACTGGAATGTTTTACCAAAAGAATTGAAATTGAGATCGAGTTAGATGATAAATATAGACTCATGGAATTGTATAACTCTCTTGCATTGGTAAATTATGAGCTTGAGAATTATGATGTATCATTGAAATACTTTAATATGCAGTTGGAGCTTGCAATTCAGATCGGAGATAAAGGATCTTTAGCTATTGCTTATAAAAAAATCGCTGATATAAACTTCAATATTCTAAAAGAAAATAAGATCGCGATAAATAATTATCTAAATGCTCTGAATATATTTGATGAGATAGATGACAAAGTTAATAAATGTATGACACTTATTTTAATATCTATTGTGTATAAAAAATCAAAGAATTTCAGAAAAGCAATTAGCCTCCTTAACAAAGCTAAAACAATTTCAAGTTCGATCAATAATCATTATGTTCAATGCTGCACCGAAGGTCAACTTGGAAGTATATATTTTTATCAGAATAAACTGGAAAGATCACTGGATTCATTTTTAGTTCAGGAGAGTATCGCTCGAGATAATAATTTTAATTCACTCCTGGCAAATTCATCAAAGTTCATTAGCTACATTTATTTAACAATGAAACGATATGCCAGAGCAGACATTTATGATACAGAAGCAAAGAAGATCTATTCTGTTCTAAATCAGCGATACGGTGAAAATGAAATAAAAAAAGATTTTATTCATCAGGAAGATGATTATTTATATTTAACCTCGCATTATAAGTAGGTCATACTGAGGTTCTCGAAGTATAGACCTACACCTAATATGTTGCATTTAATTGTTAAATTACTTTTTCAATTTCTTTCCATTCATAATTATCGTAATTTGGTTGTACAGCTGTAGCAAACCGAATCGAAAAGTAAAACAGGAGAAAGATATGTTAAACGCAGAATTGATTAATAAAGATGAAGAACTCATCAAATTAGTAGATGACATTCTCGAAAAAGGGGTAAAAGAAAATGCATCAGATATTCACATTGAACCATTGGCAAAATGTACACAAGTAAGATATAGAGTAAATGGTGTCCTTTATGTACCTGAAGGTTACGATAATATTCCCAAAAAGCTACATGAGTATATAATTGCAAGAATAAAAATTCTCTCAAAAACAATTAAGCTAGATGTTACTCTACTTCCACAGGATGGAGTGATAAGAAAGAAAATTGATGGGAGAAATGTCGGGTTTTCTTTACTTCTTGTTCCTACTATTTATGGTGAAAGTCTAAATGCGGTCATACACCATGAAAGAGATGGCAAATTTAGAGTTAAAGATATATTTAATAAGGACAAAGAATTAATTAAAAGATTTAATCGAAATATATCTAGAAGTGAAGGCATGATACTCTTTACAGGACTCGCTGGTTCTGGTAAAATAACCATTATCAATTCAGCTATTGATCAAATATCAAATGTTGGTAAAAAGATAGTTACTGTCGAAAATATTGTTGAAGTTGCATTAAAGAATACAACACAATTACAGATTCATGACAAAATCGGCAGAACAAGTGAACATCTGTTAAAAGTAGCGTTAAGAGCTGATGCTGATGTAATTTACGTCTGTGAATTCAGGAATTTTGAAACTGCTCTTTTAGCATTTGAAGGTTCAATGCAGGGTCGTTTAATATTTTCTACAATGCATACGAACAATGCTATAGATGCATTATTCAGATGTACCCAAATGGGAATAAAAGAGTATCTATCCGGTAGTGGAATGCAATTTATCTTAAACTCAAAACTTGCAAAAACTGTCTGTAAACATTGCAAAGAAGAGAAAAAATATTCAAAAGCAAGTTTAAAAGCTATAGGTCTGTCTGATGATGAGATCAAAAATAATAAATTCTACAAAGGCAAAGGCTGTAAGAAATGTGATAATACAGGATATAATGGCAGAATTGCAATAATGGAAATGCTTGAATTTACTACTGACCTGAGAGAAGCATTCATAAACGGTGCAGACAAAAAACAAGTAACGAAGTTAGCTAAGAAAGAAGGCGTTTATTACACTCACAAAGATGATGCACTAAATAAATTAAAAGGTGGTTTTATTGATCTTGAAACAGCGAGAAAGTTTACACTGTAGAAAATAAATGGAGATAGATATGTTAAACGCAGAAATTATTGATAAAGATGAAGAGATAGTTAAGTTTGTAAATGATCTTCTTGAAAAAGCGGTAAAAGAGGGTGTTTCCGACGTTCATATTGAACCTCAAGCAACAAATACGAGAGTAAGATTCAGAAAAGATGGCAAATTGTATGTTGTCGAAGGCTACGATAATATCCCAAAGCAACTTCATGACTATATTATTGCTCAAGTAAAAATTCTGACCGGAACAATGAAGCTTGATGTCAAAACCCGTCCTCAGGATGGAAAGATAATATTTTTTGCTTATGACAAGCGCTTTGTCTTTAGATTACTCCTTTATCCAACTATTCATGGTGAAAGTATCAATATTTATAATATGGATGATCAGGTAAAACATTATTCCATTGAAGAGTTATTTAATAATGATACTAAGTTGATCGAAATGTTTAGAAGGAATCTTAAAAAGGAAGAAGGTTTGTTCCTTTTTACAGGTCCATCAACTGCAGGAAAATCAACTTTTATAGCCTCAACCATAAACGAACTTGCAGATACAGGTGTTAAAATTAGAACAATTGAAGATCCTGTTGAATTGCAAATGGATAATACAGATCAGATACAAATTTCTAATAACATTAGCATGCTTACGGCTTGTAGACAAGCTTGCAGAGGAGATGTAGATGTTCTTTACATAAGTGAATTAAGGCAATTTGAAGTTGCACACATAGCTTTGGAAGTGGGTACAAATAAAGGATACAAAGTTATATCTACTATGCATACAAATAATGGGATATCTACATTATTTAGATTTACTGAAATGGGAATTAAAGAGTATATGACAGCATCATGTTTAGAATTGGTTGTTGGTCTCAGGAGAACTAAAAAATTATGTCCGCATTGTAAAGAAAAAGCAGACTTATTAGAAAGTGAGTTTAAAGGATTTGGTTTAACTGAAAAAGAAATTCAAAATGGTAAGTTCTACAAAGCTAAAGGATGCGATAAGTGTTTCAACACAGGCTATGCGGGCAAACTTGCATTAGTTGAGATGCTTGAATTTACCAGATCCTTGAAAGATGCATTCGTAAAAGGTGCTGACCCAGAAGAAATGGAAAAGCTTGCAAAAAAAGAAGGAGTAATCCATACATTTGCAGATGATACTCGAAGAAAATTTCTAAATGGTGACATTGATATCGAAGAAGCAATAATGTTTATGTTCTAGTGATGGAATAAATAGCAATATCGAAGGCAGGATTTTTCCTGCCTTTTTTTATTTGCTTTAGTTATTATTTTTGACTAATTTAGTTTATCAATAATTTAAATATGGAGTAAAGTTTGAAAAGAATAATAATATTAGCTATCATTTTGGTTGTTTTTCTCTTTAGTTGTTCAAAAAACGAAAAGAATTATACCGTATCAGAAATTAATGGAATAAAATTATTTAGCAACAAGAATATTCCATCAGACTCGACTTTCAAGATAACTCCTAAAGAGTTGTACACAATTGAATTAAATGAAAACAATCCAGATACTGCTCTCAGTAACATTGGTGTAAGGAATTTATGTATTGATAAAAATAAAAATGTATACATGCTTGACACTCGGAGAGCTATGGTCCATAAAGTTGATTCTCAAGGCAAATATGTAACAAGTTTTGGTAACAAAGGAACAGGTCCGGGTGAAATGACCATGCCTTTAAATATAGCAGTCATGAGTGATACCTTATATGTTTTTGATTATGCTGAAAGAAAGACAAATATATTTGATCTCGATGGAAATTTTGTTAAAGCAGATTTCATAGCTTCAAATGCTTTCTTTTATTCTATTTCTGGAGTCAATGATGAATGTTTTACAGGGATACTAGCTTTAGACAGATACGGTGATGAAGGTGTTTACACAGTTTATCAAGTACCGATCTATAAAAGAAATTCTACGCCATATAAAGAGCTGTATAACAGAGAAGAAATACTACAACCACCAAACGATCGCTTCTTCCCTCAAAGTTTTCAACCGTCTTATGCTGTTGGACATAATAAGATTTATCTTTTAGAAAATAGCCAAGATACTTATAAAATTTCTGTTTTTGACCCTGAAGGAGTAAATTTATATAACTTAAGAAAGAATTACAGAAAACTTAGGATGAAGGAAATAGATGTGGAAGAACATGGTGAACTTGGGTTAAAGTTCTTAGATATTCTAAAATTCAAAAATGTATCTGACCAGTTTGGACTCCATGTAACAAAAGATGATTACCTCTTGGTTAAAAAGTCGATCGATAGAACTGAAGAAAATAAGTATGATTATATTGTTGATGCTTTTAAAGATGGTGTCTTCATAAATTCATTCAATCTTGGTATAGGTAAAGCATATGACTATTCTTATGGTCTTCACAAAAGGTGGTTTTTAGA
>JAQICF010000138.1 GCA_027858795.1 Candidatus Delongbacteria bacterium
GTTATGATCAATTGCAACTTTAAATAACGGTAGAGGAGGTAGAAGATGTTATACAAGCCTATTTAACCCGATTAAAAAATAATTATCTTGTTTCAGAAACAAGAAAGCACTACATTAGAAATAACTAAACAAAGGAAATCATCATGAAGAGAATAATCACAATCACGTTGCTGATAGTTTTCTTATTACCTATGTTGGCAATGTCAAAAGGAAATGAGGATAGTGTTAAAAAATACACTCAGAAGCAGGAAAGATTTCTAAAAAAAATTGCTACTTTTCAGAAAGAAAAGAAAGAGATTCCAAGAAAAGGTAGCACAAGTAGGATTCAATATGTTTTTAAGGACGATCTTACTCGCTTGTATTTAGTAAATTCATTCCTAGAACATGGCGAAAACAGCCTTAAAATCAACACACTAATGTATCATATGTCTTATGTTAACAAGTTCGAGAATGAATTTCCAGTTACTTATACAGATATACTTGGCAACAAGCATATATTTACAAAAGAGGGCTTCATAGGACAATTAAAAGAATTGTTAAAATCCAATGACCCAAGTATTCAGATTAGTACAAGCAGAGCATTAATTGGACTGAATTATCTTGATAATGAAATATTTTCATTGTTAAAGTATTATGCTGCCGGTACTGATATCGATAATTGGGATATAACAAATGGTGCGAGATATATCAATGGTATAACTGGGGCTTCAAAAAAAGAATGGGAGAATCCTAGTAAAGAAAAACAGGATCAATGCAGAGAAGATATGCGAGTTATGGCTATTGGAGCAATGGATGCAATTAACAATAATCAATATAATGATAAAATAATAGTATTCTTTCAAGAAATTTTATCTTCAAATCCAACTGGAAGATTTAAAGATAAGCTGATTAAATATTTGCAAAGGAAAAACAAACAAAATATAGAAGACGGAAGTTATAATCTTTTTGAGAATTCAAAATTAAGTAAGCTTAGTAAAGAATACTTGACAATATGGAAACCAGACAGTTCAAAGTCTTATTGCGAAAAATGGTATGGACCAGATTCAACTTATTACAATACTGATAATTATAAAACAGCTTATTACAATTCCGATGAAGCAGATTGTGCAAATTTTGGTTCACAGTGTTTAATTGCAGGTGGTTTAGATTTGAGCAATACATCTACAACTGGTATCATTACAAATCATCCATGTGGAGAAACAACAATAATAAATTGCGATGATCTTAATGAATTTTTAACACTTGAAAGAGATGATGCCAAATCACATACCATAGATTTCACTCTGCAACCGACTGAAATTCAAGAAAACCCCCACTCACAAATTCCAGTTTGGTTTAGAACTGGTGATATCGCATTATTAGGAATAAGTGGATATGATAATTGGATGCACACAATTATTAATCATGAGGGAAACGGAACTAATGCTAGATTTGCATGTCATTCGACTCCCAAGAATGATAAATTTTTAAATTTTGAGGATTGGATCTGTTATACTGATGGAACAAACACAGGAATTTTTGACTATATCACCTTCTACCACGTCATCGGTTCTACTGTTCTTGAAGATCCATCTGAGGATAGTCTTACTGTAGCTATTGGAGATACACTTAATTTAAAGGCAATGGTTACGAATAATACAGAACCAACATCTTTGAATGAGATTACAAGTTTTAAATTTGACTTAAAAAAAAAGCCTGAAAATACTGTAGAAACATTATTCTCAACAGCAAGTCAACCTGCAGCAGATTCTACTTATGTTTTTGATTATACCATAGCCGTACAAGATACCGGTCGTTATTTTTTAATAGCAGAAACATCCTACACCGAAGGAACTACCATAGATTCCTGTATTTTAAAAATCAAAGCAATCCCTAAAATAACAGCTCCATTACCTGACAGCCTTTATTTTGTGGAACCTTCTCAAAAAGGTATTGTCACTGATACCCTTGAAGTCAAAGTTGAAGTACCTCAATTAGTTGGAGGTTACCCTGAAATTAAAATTAAGATAGATGATGTATATGTAACTCAAGGAGACATTGTCTTTGAAGATAACCTTTGGGTGTATTATTGGGATTTAAGTACATTAGACCCTACAGAAATAACAGGAAAAAAACATAGCATCAAAGCAGAGATATTAGGAGATCCTAATTGTAATACTATATCAGGTGCTATGATCGTAGAGGGACTTATTTGCGAGGATTTTGAGGATTTTACTTTTGGCGAATGGACTGAGTGGGGCGGTGAATGGCCTTTAAATTCAAACGAACCCTGGTATATCGGCACTTGCCCAACTAATTCTGCTGAAAAATCACTTAGTTCGAATACAGGTTATACAACGTTTTCAAATTATTATGTACTAAGTCCAAATGTCCTTATACCTGATAGCTCTGAGAATAAAACTAAAATGGAATTTGATATTTATTGGAGATATTCAGGTTCGCTGTGGAGTAATTTGTATATGGATATCTGCGATTCATTAGGCACTCCAATTGTTGAGGACATCTTTCTTCCTAAATTCTCAAGCAGTTGGTGGAGATATTCTTATGATTTGAGCGGTTACTCAGGACAAACCATATCAATCAGACTTAACAACTATCATAATTGGGATCCAAGTTCTGTCATATTTACACGGTATGATATTGATGATTTTCTGATCTATGCAATTCCTGATGTGGAAGAACCTGAGATTGATTTTGTTTTTGGAAATTCTGCGTTTGTTGATGAGGATATGATTTTAAGTTTAGAATTTAATGACGAATCAGATATTTCAAGTGCTATAGCTGAGTACACAATAGAAGGTGATTCTGGTACTATAACATTAACACCTGCAAAAGAATCTTATAGCTACACAGGAACAATACTTGCAAGAGATCATGAATGTATTGGTGATATTGTGTTTAAAATAAAAGACAGTGTGGGAAATGAAATAATCTCTGATACTTACGATATTGGATGGTCTCTATCCTCGCAAATACTAACTGCTCCTGAAAATGTACAAATAACGATGGTAAACGATTCTACTGTAACATTAGATTGGGATATAGTAGCAGGAGCATCTGAATATAAAGTCTATATTTCTGAAGATCCTTACGGCGGATTTGCTTTAGACACGACAGGTACTTTTACAGCAAGTACTCAATGGCAGAAAAATATTGATATAGATAAAAAATTCTATTATATCATAGCTGCTAACTCGGGAAAGAGGAAACCTCTTAAGGAAATGAAAGACCTGAAGATAAAGGGGAAAAAGAGATAGAGGCAGTAAAAAGATTATCGGGTTAAATAGGCTTGATTGAAAAACTACCTGATAAAGTTGCAACAGATCATAACATTGGCAAAACATCAATGGGTCACTTTGAGATTTAACTCGCTCGATTTGACCCACTGCTTTTTGCCATATCCGTTAGGGGCAATTAATGATTGTTAACCAGTGTTTTGGGGAGTATTTTTTGATATTGTGGTAAAATATAAAATTACTTTGTTAATTCATTCGGGTTCTACAACCCTAACAACCTTACAA
>JAQICF010000199.1 GCA_027858795.1 Candidatus Delongbacteria bacterium
AAAACAATAAAAAAATTCGAGAATAGAAAAAAACAAATAATTGATTTGTCACAATTGGTAGAAAATACTATAAATTTCAATCTCAAAATTTGGAAAACTTATAGTAATTATATAGAAAATTATTTTGCTTCAAGCAAAGATCATAATTTAACTGAATTTTATGTTAAAAATTTGCGGGATAACTTAATAACTATTGAGAAAAAAATTGACGACAAAATAATTAATATCCATAACTCGATTGGATTAGGCATAGATTTTTTTCAAAGAATCACAGATGATATAAAGTCATATAATAAGGTAATTGAAAATAATAATAATAAAATTCTGCTGTTAAACAATAAATTAAATAACTTAACTAAAGAAAATCAAAATATAAGGCGTAATTTATGCAAAGCTCTTTTTAACGAACTAACAATCGAATATAAACCTATAATTCAGTCAATCAAAACTCTAGATTTAGAAATTGGAAAGATTGCTAAAGATATTAAAAAGAAGCAAGAATTAAACAAAATAAATAGAAAGGAAAAAGTAGCTGAAACTGTTAGCAGTATATTGAAATTTTTCTTTAAAGATAAATACACACTCGACAAAGAAACATTTAGATTGATTTTTAAATCTATGAAGTTAGAGGAAGGACAAGCAAGCAATATTTTGAGTGAAGGTGAAAAGTCAATAATTGCTTTTGCTTATTACATGGGAGATACTCATTTAAAAGTAAATACAGTAGATGATTATGATAAAATATTCTTTATTATTGATGATCCAATTTCAAGTATGGATTTCAATCATGTTTATGCTTTAAGTAGTATAATTCGAGATTTAAAGGTCGTTTTGAATTTTGAAAAAAAAGTAAGACTTATTATATTTACTCATAATTTAGAATTCATGCGTATAATAGTTGCAAATAATATCGTGAGTAATAACTTTTTGCTGCATGAAGGTGAAATTAAAAAGTTCAATAACACTTTATCAGTACCATATATTAGTCACCTAGTAGATATCTTCAAAATTAGTGACAGTAAACGTGATCCAGACCATACTACACCGAATTCGATTCGCCATATTCTTGAAACGATAACTAAATTTGAGTCTTTAGAATTAGGTAAAGATTCAATAAAAATATACCTAGAAAAATATTTTAAAGATGATATAAAAATTTACCCTCTCATTAACGATTTATCTCATGGTGCTTGGAGAAACGAACAAGACACTATAACTGATACGGAATATGTATTATTATGTAAAGCAGTTATTGATCATATCAATGTTAAATATCAAAACCAAATTGACTATTGTAGAAAGTTATGTAATTCTTAATCTTTATCGGTAATCGGAGCATAATTTATGAACACTAATAAAATAGACAGGAAAGGTATAAATGCTTTAAGCGATTTTATTGATAAATCTGAATTTTTAGCACCTTATTTGAAAGAAATTTAATCTACCTGTAACTTATCGTTCTTATGATTTAGAAATAAATGAATTATCTGATGATTATTAAAATAGGATAACTTGGATTTATGAGAGATTTTTTCAAAAAACATAAATATTTGATAATATTATTACCTACATTGATTATTATCGTAGGAATATTAACCTACTTATTTTTTACAAATAGAATTGAATTTCTTGTTTATTTCAAAATAGATAACTTGATAAAAAGTTTTTCTAAACTTGAAAAATGGATTTTAACTGGCACACTGGGTGCAATTTCAATACTGAATGTTTTTAGAAACTTTTTTTCATCACTATTGTATGATAAAATATTCCCAAGACTTGATGGTAAGATATTAAAAAATACAGAAAGCATATTAGAAAAACAAAGCGAGTTTAGTGAAAAATTTGATGATTTGAATCTTGACCCTCGCATTATTAAATCACTTACGAAGGAATTACCTTTAAAAGAAGGCGAAAGTAAACTTAAGGAAAAGATAAATCAATGGTATCAAGAAAGAAAAATTGAGTTGAAAGTAAAAGAAATATTATTGGGAAACATCGCTTACGCTTTTGAACAAAACAAAGAATTATCTTTAGAAGTAAAAAAGTTAAAGACAAGTGGTAATACAGAGGAAGCTAAACATCTGTCAAAGATTCAAAAATATTTCATCGATGGTGATGCGAATTCTATTAAGGATACTTATTTTTCAAGAAGAGAAAAATCAAAAAAAGAAGATATTAAAATTTTAAAGCAAAGTATTAAATCAACAGAGATATTATTTGCATATGGAGAAACAAAAGTTTTATACGAAGAATTGATTGGAATCTCCCCATCTGCTGAAAACTATTTTAATTTTGCTTATTTCTTACAAAAACAGAACTCATCTGCGGACGCCCTTAAAAACTATGAGAGTGCTCTGAATATTTATAGGGAACTTGAGAAAAAAAATCCAACGGCATACTTATATCATTTGGCAGTTACTTTGGTCAACATGGCTGTTATTCAAAGAGCTATACATGAACCCAATCAAGCTATAAAAAAACTTGAAGAAGCTCTGAAGATTTACAGAGAATCTCCGAAAAGAAATCCAGAAACATATTTACCAATAATAGCTGGAATTTTGAGTAATTTAGCTGTTATACAAAGAACTATTCATGAACCCAATCAAGCTATAGAAAAACTTGAAGAAGCACTGAATATTACTAGAAAGCTTGCCGAAAAACAACCAGAAATACATTTACCAGTAGTAGCTGGAATGTTGAGAAATTTAGCTATTACATTAGGATATATGTATAAATATCCGCAAGCTGTAGAAAAACTTGAAGAAGCTCTGAATATAACAAGAAAACTTACCGAGAAACATCCAGAAATACATTTACCTCAAGTAGCTGGAGTTTTGAATAATTTTGCTCTTATACTTAGTAACATGAATGAACCCACTCAAGCTTTAGAAAAAAATGAAGAAGCTCTGAAAATTTATAGAGAATTCTCTAAAACGAATCCTAGAGCATTCTTACCGAGTATAGCTGATGCTTTGAGGAATTCAGCCGAAATACATGCACAAATGAATGAATTCCCAAAAGCTATTAAAAAAAATGAAGAAGCCTTAGATATTTATAAAAAATGTTCTAAAGAAAATCCCGAAGTATATTTTCCTTTTATTGCAGCTATTTACAGCAATATAGGTTCTTTATTTCATACGATAAAAAGATATCCTTCTGCTGTTGTAAAATTTAAAAAAGCTCTAAAAATTTATAGAGAATTTCCGAAAGAAAATCCAGAAATGTTTTTTTCTCAAGTAGCAAAAACATTAGTAAAGTTAGCTTTAACACAACAAGAAATGAATGAATATCCTCAAGCTTTAGAAAATTTTGAAGAAGCTCTAAAAATTAAAAGAGAAATTGCTGAAGGAAATCCAGGTATTCATTTACCAATGGTAGCTAAAACTTTGAATTATTTAGCTGTTTTACATACACATATGAATAAATATCCTCAAGCGATTGAAAATTATGAAGAAGCTCTGAAAATTTATAGAGAATTTACGAAAATAAATCCAGTAATATTTTTTCCTCAAGTAGCTGATATTTTGAATCATTTAGCCCATTTATTTCGTACAATGAATAAACGTCTGCAAGCTGTAGAAAAACTTGAAGATGCTCTGAATATTTATAAAGAACTTACGAAAGTTAATCCAAAAACAAATCTGTATTCTATCGCACTTACTTTAAGAAATATAGCTCTTACACTACGAGATATGAATGAACCCACTCAAGCTTTAGAAAAATATGAAGATGCCTTAAAGGTTTATAAAGAATGTGCTAAAATAAATCCAAAAATGTACGATGTAGATTATGCACAGATGTTAATTTCAGGTGTACATTTATTCAAGATAAATAAAGTCAATTTGAAAGAAGCGGATAAAATTTTAAGTAACCATCAAGAAGAACCCTTGGCACAAGAATTATCAAGATCCATAAAACAGTTAGAATGATTTAATTTAATGTTCTTCCGCCTTATAATGGCAACTGGAATAGTACAAGTTGAAAACAAAGTGTCTGCATACAAATCAGAGAGCAAAAAATATAATTATGCCAATGTTGAAATGAGAGTAAAAGCTCTGAAAATGTATTTTGGAATTAAACAGGGATGAAAATGAACATAGATTATTTTAATAATATAATTTTAGAATTATGGAAAGCTCAGAATGGTTCTGAATTAGTTAAGCTAGCTCCGTTACTTTACAATGAACCGAAGAAAAACTCTATACTATTTATAGGTATAAATCCTTCATTCAGTAAAAAAGGATTTATCTCGATTTTAAAAGATACAAAATATGAATATGTTTTAAAAAATTTGAAAGACTTTTACTCTACAAGTATTGATTATACAAATAAAATATATAAATTTAAAGAAATTGAAGAAATCGCTAGGAAGAAAATCAATTACTTTAATAAATTTCGAAAAATATCAAAAGAATCAAATTTGGATTGGGATCATATTGACCTTCTGCAAATTAGAGAAACTAATCAGCAAAATATTAAAGATATAATCAAAGAAAATAAGTTTTTGAAGGATCAAATTAAATTGTCTGTAGAATTAATCAATTATATAAAACCAAAGATGATTGTAGTTGAGAATGCTTTAGCTAGACGGATTTTATTTGATGAGTTTAATACATTTGAGACAAACATAATTTCCGAAAAAATAGATAAAACGATTGGTACTTATCGCTATCTTCCAAACAATAATGTACCTATTTTTTTCACAGGCATGTTAACAGGTCAGCATGCACTTGACAATGGAAGTTACGAAAGACTAAAATGGCATATTAAATTTGTTCTTGATAAAGAAAAAGAAGGATAAAATATGAAAAATTTCAATGAAAAAGAAGAGTACTCTTTTGAAGACATTCAACTCTTGATTGATAACGACGTTGAAGAATCACTATATTTAGATTTTAAACAAGCCGAATCGTTAAACAAAAAAGATCAAAATAAGAGATTTGATATTTCTAAAGATGTTGCTTCCTTTGCTAACTCTGATGGTGGTGTTATTGTGTATGGTATAAAAGAAAAAAATCATAAAGCACACTCAATATCATTTATTAACGGAAATGATATTACAAAGGAGTGGCTGGAGCAAGTTATTAGTTCTAATATACAAAGACATATTCCAGACTTGAAAATATATCCAATAAGAGAAAATGGAGATATTGAAAAGAGTATATATATTGTAAAAATACCTGCAAGCTCCGAAGCTCCACATTTAAGTAAAGATAAAAAGTTTTACAAACGATTTAATTTTGAATCTGTAGCAATGGAAGAGTATGAAGTAAGACAATTATATGGTAGAAAAGCTAAGGCAAATCTGTATATTAGTGGATTTATGTTTAGTGAAAAGAAAACCGATAATATAAATACATTTTCAGTTGAATGTTCTGTGAAAATTAAAAATGATGGTGATATACCTGAAAGATTCTATAAAACCAATATGTATTTATATAAATTAACAGGTCTAGAAAATGTTACATGGGAAGTATACAAGAATTATGAATTTACGAGAATAGATAATAATAGGACTTTGAAGATATCGTCACAGAACAAATCTGTCATCTACCCTCAGGAAAGTATTGATACAATCAGGTTTAATATTGAGATGCCAAGAGATAAAATGGAATCAATATTGAGTAAAATTACAGTTGAAATAGGACTAATGTATTCTAATGAAAAAAGATTTTTTAAGACTGATTTTAAAGAATATTTGGAAAAACAAAAGAAATAACAAAAAAATAATAGCAAAGGGTCACTATTTGATGCTTTGCTTATGTTATATTGCAATTGTGTAATACAAAAATTACTTAGAAGGGTTAAAAATAATTGAAATTTAAGGAATAATATGTCAAGTGTTATTGAAAATATTTTAAGTATTTGTAAGGATCAGATTTTAATAAAGGAAGGTGGTCAGAAGAAAGTATATTCTTGCATTCATCCCAAATATGGCAAAGTTGTTGCAAAGATCGGTAAATTTTCTTCAACTGCATCATTAGAAAGAATCAAAAGAGAAGTCCAATTTTTAAAATCGATCAAATCTGACTATTTTCCTAAGAATCATGATTTCATTTTGGATTTAGTGGATAATGAATTTGTAATTATAGAAGAATTTATAGATTTTATTGATTACGCAAAAGTTAGAGAATATTATAACACTGAAGAAAAGATTATTTCCTTAATTGTTATATTGATTGAAGCTTTGAAAATTCTTTGGGATAAAAATATTGTTCATAGAGACTTAAAACCGGATAATATCCTTTTTTTAGAAGATTTCAACCCTAAGATAATTGATTTAGGTATTGCTAGATTTTTAGATGATGATTCGCTAACTCATGATCTTGCCTTTATGGGGCCATGTACACCTTTATATGCAACTCCAGAACAATTACAAAATCAAAAGACATTGATTGATATTAGGACAGATTTTTATCTAATCGGGATTTTAACATTAGAATTATTTTTAGGTTATCATCCTTTTCTTCCAGCTAAAGTAGGTAATACTTTGTCGGTACCCGAAAATATTATGAAGGGACTTTACGTTCATCCTGAAAATAATAGCGCTTCATCAGAGTTTTCTTACTTAATTAATAATTTATTGTCTGTCGAATTATTTAAAAGATTTAGAAATTATGATATGTTTCTTGGATACATTAAAAAGAATTGGAGTATATAATGAAATTATTTCATCAAACAGGATTTAGGCAAAACTGGAACATACAAAGTTACGAACAAGATAATATTGGTGATGGATTAATCTTTTCACCGGTAAATTTTGAAAAAGAAAAATTAATCAAAATTAAATCTGAAATTAAGTCTAAAAGTATTTTTGATCCTCAATTTTATTTAATTAATGATAGAAAAGGAAAGCTATCTTCTTATAATTTTTTCTATACTGATGTAAATACTAGTGATTATGAAAAGACTTCTAGAATGATTGCAAAAAACTGTTTAGACTTTCAAATAGAAAATAAATTTCTTTACAATGTTATACCTTCAAGATATTATGACGAACTTCCAATGAATTTTTATGATCAGTATTATGAAAACATAATTTCCCCTTTCGTGAAGTATCATAAAGCTGTTAGTAATGAGGATAATTTATTATTAACTTTTATTGTAAAGCAGATTCATATAACTGATGAATCAACAAGAAATAGAATACTTAATTGGATAACAAGTATTCAAGGTATTAAGGGTGTTTATCTGATTTTTGAAACAAATTTTAATACAAAACAAATTAAAGATTTTGAATACTTATATAACTCATTGCTTTTCATACACTACTTGAAGCTCAACAATCTTGAAGTACACATAGGGTACACTAATACTGAAGGGATTCTCTACTCATTGGCAAATCCAGACTCAATTAGTATGGGGTCATATGAGAATTTAAGAAATTTTAGCATTAAAAGATTTGAAACTACTGAAAAAAAACCAATGAAAGCACCAAGAGCGAGATTGTATATCGGTAATTTATTTCAATGGATTGATTATGATTATATAAAAGCAATTGTAAGATTATATCCTGATCACAGAAATTTGATAGAACAGTCAAGGTATAATCCAATAATGTTTGAGCCTTCATTTAACTGGCATTTTGCGAAAGCTGAACCATATAAGCACTTTTTTAAAGTATTCTCAAATCAAGTCTCAGAATTACCAAGTGATTTTTTTGAAAGAATTTCTTACTTGAAAAATGAGTTTAAAAATGCTATCATCAAGTATAATGAGATTTCTGAGTGCAATATTGCTATGGATGAAAATAGTGACGGTTCTCATTTGTCACATTGGCTAAATGCCATATCTTTATTTGAGAAGTATATAAAGGATAACCCATATGAGTTTCAAAACTGAAAAAGAAATGTCTAAAATTTTTAAAAAATTCTATAAAGATGAATTTAAAAGTTCTAACGTTGATTATATTGAAGAATGTAAGGGGTTATTCGGTATACCAGATGGTTTATTAGTTGAAAAAGAAAAAAATGAATTAAAAAATATTGTTGCAATTGAGCTGAAATTAAAGAATTGGAAAAGAGCTTTAATCCAAGCATTTAAATATAAGAGTTTTGCGAATAATTCAATTGTTGTAATTGATGCAAATTACATGCACCGAGCTTTGAAAAATATAGATGAATTCAAGCGTTATAAAATTGGTTTAGCTTCATTCAGTAAAGATAAGGATTTTGTAATTCATTATTTACCTGAAACGACCTCACCTTTTTCTGCAAGTTATCAGGCAGTTATTGTTAATAATATTAAACGCAGAAGAAACAAATCTAATAATAAATTTAATCTTGAAACAAAGTTAAATCAGCTTGCAATAGCTTAATTAACGTAAATTCAAATTGAAAACACGCCTTCCGAGCCTCTTAATAATGCTTAAATTGGGAGGCCTTTTAATTTTTGGAAATAACCCATGAAATTCATCATTATATTTGGTCCTCACGCAGTTGGTAAAATGACTGTAGGTCAAGAGTTGGAAAAGTTAACAGGAATAAAGCTTTTTCATAACCATATATCTATTGATTTTGTAGCTCCTTTTTTTAGTTACGGTACCAAAGCTGGACAAAGACTTGTTTCAATGATAAGGGAAGGGATCTTTACAGAAGTTGCGAAAATAATAAAAAAAAGATTTGATTTTTAATAAAATTTGTACGTTTTCAGAGACGTAAAGTATTTCGTCTCTACGAACACACACCTATCCAAATAAATAGCACTCACATTTATCTAATTAATTTTGTACTTGATATTATAGCTTTTACCCACTATATTCAACCTCATTAATAGAAAGATTAATTAAATTATAGGTTTAAGTATGTACAAGAGAACATTAGTGTTACTAACATTGGTATTGTCAATTAGCCTACTGACAGCGAAAGATTATTATGTGAATCAAATGATAATATCTCCGAATCACGTAACTAATCTGAATGATACTTTAATGCAAGAAACTTTTGTTATGAAAGATCTAGTTATAGTGAAAGATGATGTAAGTGTTCAATTTACAAATGATTCTTCATACATGTTTTATGATTTAGTTGATAGTACATACTTTGAGAAAAATGCTGAAGAGTTGGAAGCTGTAGCAATGTATGCGGATTCTCAATTCGAGGATTTTAGTATTTCCCCTTTGGGGAAAAAAGAAAAAATAGGAAAATGGAATACAGAAAAATACCTTGGTAAAGTAAAAGTTATGGGTATGGAAATGGAATTAGAACTATCCATAGCAAAAGATACAGGCTTGCCTAATGATCTTCTTTTCAAGCAACAAGAGAGAATGAACAAGAACGCACCGAATATTCAAAAGATGCTTGAAAAGATCAAAAGTACCGGTGGGGTCGTATTAAAAGAAGTTGCTAGGATCCAGGGAATGATGACTTCTATAAAAGAAACTTTAGAAGCAAAAGAGATTAAAATAGACAAAAAGATATTGGAAAGACCTAAGGGTTTTACCAAGTTGGTAAAATAAATATAAATTAAAGGTAAATATAAAATGTTTAAAGATGTAGATCCAAAAATAAATTTTCCAAAGATGGAGGAGGAAACTCTGAAGTTTTGGAAAGATAATGATACATTTAGGAAATCTATGGATCAAAGGAAAGGTCAAAAAGAATATGTATTCTATGACGGCCCGCCATTTGCCACAGGTTTGCCGCATTATGGTCACCTTGTAGGTGGAACTTTGAAAGATGTAATACCTAGATATTGGACAATGAAAGGTAAATATGTATCAAGAAGATTCGGTTGGGACTGCCATGGTCTTCCGGTAGAGTATGAGGTTGAGAAAGAGCTTAAATTTGAATCGAAGAAAGATATAGAAGACTTTGGAATCGATAAATTTAACGAGACCTGTAGAAGTATAGTTTTAAAATATGTAGATGAATGGGAAACTATAATCGACAGGACAGGTAGATGGGTGGATTTTGAAAACGATTACAAGACTATGGATATAGAATACATGGAATCTGTCTGGTGGATATTTAAAGAGATATGGGATAAAGGACTTATAAAAAAAGGTTACAGAGTAAATCCATTCTGTCCAAGATGTGAAACAGCACTTTCAAATCATGAGTCAACCCAGGGTTATAAAGATGTTCAGGATCCTGCGATTACAGTAGAATTTAAAGTTAAAGGGGAAGAAAATCTTTATCTTACTGCCTGGACAACTACTCCATGGACACTGCCATCCAATGCTGCTTTAGCTGTAAATAACGCTATAGACTACAGTTTCGTAAAAGCTGTTGGAAGTGAAAAAATATATATTTTTGCGAAAAACAGACTTTCTGCATACTATAAATCAGAAGAAGATTACACAGTGATAAAAGAAGTAAAAGGTTCTGAACTTGTAGGATTGAAGTACGAACCACTTTTTGATTATTATAAAGATTTCAATGAGAATGTTCATACTGTGATAGAAGCTGACTATGTTTCTATTGAAGACGGAACAGGTATAGTTCATCAGGCACCTGCATTCGGTCAGGAAGATTTTGAAGTAGGTAAGAAATTCAATATCCCTATATTGAATCCAATCAATGATATGGGTAAATTCAATAGTGAAGTTCCTGATTATGAAGGTCAATACATAAAAGAAGCAGACAAAGTAATAATAAAAGACCTGAAAGCTGCAGGAAAAATGATAAAGCATGAAACAATACAGCACAGCTACCCTCATTGTTGGAGATGCGATACTCCATTACTTCAAAAAGCAACAGATAGCTGGGTTATGGAAGTGAAGACTATCATACAAGATATGCTCGATAATAATGAACAAATAAACTGGGTTCCTGAAAATATAAAAGATGGAAGATTTGGAAAATTGTTAGCTCAAATGCCTGATTGGCATATATCCAGAAGTAGGTTCTGGGGAGCTCCTTTGCCAATATGGATATGTGATGATTGTGAAGAAAGGGAATGTATAGGATCAGTTGAAGATCTGAAAAAGAGAACAGGATTAGAAGAGATAACAGATATACACAAACATTTCGTAGATGAAATGACAATGAAATGTTCTTGTGGCGGTACAATGCACAGAATACCTGAAGTTCTTGATTGCTGGTTCGAATCAGGTTCCATGCCTTATGCTCAAAACCACTATCCGTTTGAAAATAAAGAAAGATTCGAGGAGAACTTTCCATGTGATTTCATAGCTGAAGGAATAGATCAGACAAGAGGTTGGTTCAATAAGCTGACAGTAATATCAACAGCATTATTTAATAAGCCAGCATTCCGCAATGTTATAGTGAATGGTACTGTTCTGGCAGAGGACGGCACTAAAATGTCAAAATCTAAGAAGAACTATCCACCTGTAACTGATGTAATGGATAAATACGGTGCTGATGCTATGAGAATGTATCTAATAAATTCTCCTGCAGTAAGAGCAGAGAATCTTAGGTTCAGTGAAGCTGGAATACTTGACGTGATAAAGAAAGTAATGCTTCCTCTATGGAATAGTTACAGTTTCTTAATTCCATACGCTAAGATAGACAACTGGACTCCGAATAAGGAATTTTTTAAACCTGAAGATCTGACTAATAAATTAGACAAGTGGATAATGTCATCACTTCAGAGTTTAACAAAAGAAGTGAATGAGCAAATGTCCGCCTATAAACTATACAATGTTTTACCTGCAATGGTAGATTTTATCGATTCACTAACGAACTGGTACATAAGAAGATCAAAAAGAAGGTTTTGGAAAAGCGAAAATGATACTGACAAATATAATGCGTACGAAACACTTTACGAAGTACTGTCAATATTGACAAAATTAATAGCACCTGTTATGCCTTTTATTGCGGAAGAGATATATCAAAATCTAGAACTTTCAGTTTTCCCGAATTCTAAAGAGTCTGTTCACTTATGTGACTTCCCTGAGGTAGATGAAAGTTTTATAAATACAGAACTTGAAGAAGAAATGGCTTTTGTACAAACTGTTGTTAAACTTGGCAGGATACTGAGAAATGATAAGAATATCAAGATAAGGCAAGCTCTTCAATCCATTACAGTAGTTGCAAACAGAGATGTTACAAAGAAAGCTATTGAAGAAATGAAGGACTTAATCTTAGAAGAGCTTAACATAAAAGAAGTTCTAATAATTGAGAATGAAGATGAACTTGTAGATGTTACAACTAAAGCTAATTTCAGAGTAATAGGTAAAAAATACGGTAAAAAGGCAAAAGAAATAGCAGCTGAAATAAGCAAATTATCTTTAGTGGATATTAAATCAATAGAAAAAGGTGGATATGTTGATCTCTGTGAAGAGAAAATAATCCTTGAGGATCTATTCATACAACATAATCAAAAAGAAGGCGTGTTCTCAGCTTCTGAAGGTGATATAACAGTATCTCTTGATATACGCATAACGCCTGAGTTACAGTCTGAAGGGCATGCAAGAGAGATAATAAACAGGATACAGAACCTGAGAAAAGATAACGGATTCGAAATATCTGACAGAATATCAGTAAAATTCTCAACTGATGAAGAATTAGCTCAAGCTATAGTATCTCAGACAGAATATATATCAAATGAAACTCTTTCAGTAGAAATAATAGAAGATAAGTCAGTAAGCACATCAGGTGTTGAAATGGATATTAACGGTCATAAGTGTTATATTAGAGTTGAAAAGGTATAAAAAAAATTATTAAACTAAAATATAAAGGTTTTGAAAATGACGACAAATAAGAAAAAGAGCTACACAAAAAAAGAACTGGAAAGGTTCAAGAAGCTTATTATAGCTCAAATCGAAGAGACAAAAGAAATAATCGATCATAGTCTTGAAAGCAGTTCAGAATCAATAATTTCACAAACAGGTGAAACTCATACTGATGAGATGGGAACTGAACATCAAGCACGTGAACTTGATTTCTACATGGCACAAAGAGAAGGTAAATTCATCTCGAACCTGGATAAAGCGCTTAGAAGAATAGAATCTGGTATTTTTGGGGTTTGCAGAGGTTGTGGTGAACTAATTGATAAGAAAAGATTAGAGGTCGTTTCTCATGCTACTTTGTGTATCAATTGCAAAAATAACAAAGAGAGAAAGGATTAATGAAAAAAAAGTACATTTTTTTTTCAGTATCAGCTTTAATTGTAATAGCTGATCAGATATCTAAGAAATTCTTTGAAAAATTCTTATTGTCACTCGATACGAATTCGGTTAATGTTTTCGGTGAAGAATTGGTAAGATTTACTCTTGCTTACAACACAGGAATTGCGTTTAGTATCAAATTAGGTAGTCGGTATTTTTTATCGACTATCTCTTTACTTGCATCTATCTTCATAATTTATCTTATTATTAAGATCGATCTGAAAAAAAAGATGGAACTTTGGGCATTTACCTTCATACTTGGGGGTGCGATCGGTAATTTAGTTGATAGGGCAATGTATGGTAAAGTTATTGATTTTATTGATTGTGATTTTCCTGATTTTATTATGACAAGATGGCCAATTTTTAACATTGCTGATTCTTTTGTAACCGTTGGAATGGTGTTTTTAGCAATTCAGTATTTATTTTTGGAAAAGAAAGAAGAAAAGCAAAAAAATAACCTATAAAATGGATATATTATGCTTCGTAAGACGGATCCCACAAAAACAAAAAGCTGGCAAAAATTATTAGACCATTTTAAAGATATGAACCCGGTTCATATGAGAGATCTTTTCTCTGACAAAAACAGATTTGATAAATATTCTATTAAGTTTGAAGATATCCTGATAGATTACTCAAAAAATATTATCACTGATAAAACAAGACAATTGCTCTTTGAATTGGCAGACGAATGTGATCTGAAAGCTTCAATTGATAAAATGTTATCCGGTGAAAAGATCAATGAAAATGAGGATAGAGCTGTTCTCCATACTGCATTGCGAAATTTCAAGCATGATCCTATCATTGTTGATGGTAAAGATATCATGCCTGCTATCAAAGAAGTTCGGAAAAAGATGAGAATGTTCAGTGATGAAGTCAGAAGTGGGGAATGGAGAGGATATACCGGTAAAAAGATCAAAAATATCGTGAATATTGGGATTGGTGGATCAGATCTTGGTCCTGTGATGGTAACAGAAGCACTAAAGTATTATGCATCGGATGATATGAAAGTTTATTTTATTTCAAATATTGACGGAACGGATATTATCGAGACCCTAAAGAATTTAGATCATGAAGAAACCTTATTTCTCATTGCCTCTAAAACCTTTACTACTCAGGAAACTATGACAAATGCTTACTCTTCACGGGAATGGTTTCTTAGAAGTTCAAGGGATGATGATAGTATTAAAAAACATTTTGTTGCATTGTCAACAAATAAAGAGAAAGTTGAAGAATTCGGAATAGACACTAATAATATGTTCGAATTCTGGGATTTTGTAGGTGGAAGGTATTCGGTATGTTCTGCAATTGGATTAAGTATAGCGTTATATATTGGTTACGATCATTTTGAGGAATTATTACTTGGAGCTTCTTCGATTGATGAGCATCTTCAAAATACTGCTTTTGAAAATAATATACCAGTCATTCTAGCCATGATAAGTATCTGGTATATAAATTTCTTTGGAACAGAGAGTGAAGTCATTTTACCGTATGATCAATACCTACACAGATTTCCTGCTTACCTGCAACAAGCCAATATGGAGAGTAACGGCAAGAGTGTTGACAGGGAAGGGAAATCAGTCAACTATTCTACTGCTCCGGTAATATGGGGTGAACCCGGTACGAATGGTCAGCATTCATTCTATCAATTATTACATCAGGGGACAAAAATGATTCCTGCGGATTTTTTAGTTGGGAAAGAACCTCTGAATAGAATTAATGATCACCATGACATTTTATTATCCAATTTCTTAGGTCAGACCGAAGCACTGATGAAAGGTAAAACTATTGAAGAAGTTGTAGATTCATCTGCATATAAAGTATTCAAAGGAAATCAACCGACAAATTCTATTATTTACGATAAATTAACACCCAATGTACTTGGTAAATTGATAGCTATCTACGAACATAAAATATTCGTTCAAGGTATAATATGGAACATATACAGCTTTGATCAATGGGGAGTTGAATATGGAAAGCAACTTGCAAATAATATCCAGAATGATATGAAAAGTGGAAAAGTCTCCTATGATCATGACTGCTCTACAAAAGGATTGTTGAAGCATTTGATTGATTAAAAATAATTCGTCACCCTGAACTCGACTTGTCCTGAATTTATTTCAGGGTTTCAGGGTCTAAAAAAAGGTATTAAAGATAGATACTGAAACAAGTTCAGCATGACAAAATAAAGTTAACAAGAAAAAGAGAAAGTATGACTAAAATATTAAATAAGATTACACTTCTAATATTAGCATCGTTAATATTGGTGTCATGTACATCGGTTTCAACTCGACAGTATTACAACCAGAAGAAGCCACAAGTAATTGAAAAAACAGTTGAGGAAATGAAGTCCGTTGAAAAATTCATTAACAGACATTATGGTGCAAAATATGTGATGGGTGCTTCAGGACCTAATTCGTTTGATTGTAGCGGTTTTGTAATGACCTTGTACAAGGAAATCTATAAAGTCAATTTGCCAAGAACAGCAAAGAAGCAGTATTACTACGGAAGACATATTTCCAAAGCTGAATTAGCATATGGGGACCTTGTTTTTTTCAACACTAACGGGAGGGGGATCTCTCATGTAGGGATTTACCTGGAAGATGGTAAATTCGGACATGCATCTACATCCAGAGGTGTTATGATCAGTAACCTAAGTGATTATTACTTTAAAAATAAATTCATTGCAGGAAGGAGGATCATTAAATGAAAAAATATTATTATTTGTCAATTTTTATGCTAGTATCAATGTTGTTTTCAAAAGGTGTATTTTACTTAGATTATGCCTGTTATGACAGAGAAAGACTGGATAAGACCAAAGTAGATATTTATATTTCAGTACCGATACAATCATTAGATTTTGATAAGTCATTAACATCAGTATTTGCGATTAAGCTGTATGTTTATGATGGTGAAAAACTTATAGCGGAAGACAAATGGAAGCAAAAATATACTCTAATGAATGAAGGTGATAAATTCTCCGGAGTTGAAATACCAGCATTATCAACGATGTACCTGGATCCGGGATATTACAGATTGCTTGCTGAAGTTGAAGATCTAAATACAAAAAATGTTGAAACTATTGACATACCTCAAAATTCCAAGAAATTTGTTATTGCTCAATATGAAAATAAATTTTCTGTTTCTACGATTCAACTGGCATCAAAAATCATAACAAATAATGTAATAGAAGATTCAGAATTTTATAAGCAGGGTGTTGTTGTATTGCCGAATCCAAGTAAAGTCTATGGAACTAGACGTCCTTTTTTGTTCTACTACACAGAAGTATATGGTCTTAAAGTCGGAAACAAGGTTGAATACAAATGGTTTATCACCGACAAAGATGGTAAAAAGGTTAAAGAAGGTAAATCTCAGAGCAAAGATTCTCCTGGAAATGGAATAGTTTTAGCTGATAGATTACCGATTCAGAGCTTAAAGACAGGACTTTATAACTTTAATTTAGAAGTTTCAAAGAACCTTTCTTCCAACGGCTCAACACTGGAATCAAGTAATAATTTTTATATCTATAGAACTTTGGATTTCAGAGAAAAAGCAGAGATGAAATTTGAAGATATGAGTAACGCTATTGAAGTCTTAAGTGAAAATACCTTAGATATTGAAATTGAGAAAATATCCAAATATGTTAGCGCTGAAGAAAAGAAAGTATTTGAAAATGAAGGTGTTGAAGCTAAAAGATCTTTCTTGATCAAATATTGGGAAGAGAAAACGAAATATGATGAAAAAGTGAAAAACGAGAAATTCGTATATTTTTCTAAGCTTGCAAATGAAGATTACAGTAGTTCTGTTGAAGTATTAAGTGATAAAAACATATTGGAAGAGTTTGGGCAGATTTATTCTGTTTTGGATAAGAAAGAGAGAAGCTTAGCTGATAAATTAAATACTACAGGCAGGGTTAACTTCCTGAAAAGATATTGGGAGAGAAAAGAGAATGAAGATCCTGATGCCAGAGAGAAATTCTTATACCTTATTAGTATCGCAAATAGGGATTATTCAACTGGAAAAAAACAAGGTTGGGAAACTGACAGAGGAAGAATACTAATAACCCATGGTAGTCCTGATAAGATCGATAAAGAAACATATTCTACTGATATGAAAGATCATGAAGTATGGCAATATTTCAATGGGAACTATACATTTGTATTTGCTGATATGCATGGTTTTGGTGAGTTTACTCTGATACATTCCAATTTTACAGGTGAAAAGTTTGATGACAATTGGGAAGAAAAGGTTAAAAAGGAAGTTTATTAGCCGATGTATTCAGATAAATATGAAATCATCATACAAAGATCAAAGAGAAGGAAAAAGACCTTACAGGCAGTTTTAAGAGACAACACCGTAAAGATCTTAGCACCTTCAATTACCAGTGATGCAGACATAAAAAAGTTTTTAGATAAATTTTTAAAGAAGCTTGAACTCAAGGATGTTATTTTAAATAATGATAAAGAGCTTCTATCCAGAGCAAATAAGTTAAAGAAAAAATTCATACCTGAAGCATCAGACTTCACAATAGTTTTTCAAAAGAGTTTGACAAGAACTTGGGGAAAGTGTTTTACAAATCAGAGAAAAATAGTGATAAATCCTGTATTAGGTACCTATCCTAAATGGGTCTTAGATTTTGTGATAGTTCATGAACTTGCTCACTTATTAGTTCCAAACCACGGGAAACAATTCAGAGAATTGGTTAATAGGTTTAAATTGAAGGAACGAGCTGTTGGATTTTTGATGGCGAAAGGGATGAGGGAAGATAGTGATTAGGTATTAGGTATGAAGTATGAGGTATAAGGTATGAAGTATGAGGTATAAGGTCGTAGGGTCGGGGTTTACCTCCGACCTAAAACGATTTGAAGAGTATGTCATATTCGGACTTGATCCGGATATCCAGGGGTATCCTAATTTGTCATCCTGAACTTGATTTATGCTGAATTTATTTCAGTATTTCAGGATCTTTTTTTTCTGCATTTATTATTTATATTCCTCTTTACAAAAACTAATTATTTTATTAAGTTCTAACTTATCAAATAAAGTATATACGGAAAATATTTACAATAGAGGTTCGAAGTGAAAAAACTTTTGTTTATTATTTTACTCACACTTATTGGTTTATTAACAAGTCAGTCTTTTACTGATATTGAAGCAGAATTGGTGGGTGTGGAATATGCCTCAGTTTCCTGGGGCGATTATGACAATGATGGAGATCTTGATATATTACTAACGGGTAATACTGATTCTATTACTATTTCTAAGATATACCGCAATGATTCAGGAGTATTTACTGATATTGAAGCTGCATTAGAAAATGTGTATCTCAGTTCAGTTGAATGGGGCGATTTTGATAATGATGGTGATTTGGATATTCTTTTAACAGGTCATAATGGTTCAAATAGAATATCTAAAGTTTATCGCAATGATTCAGGTGTTTTCTCGGATATTTATGCTGGATTAAGTGGTGTCTATCGAAGTTCAGTTTCTTGGGGCGATTATGACAATGATGGAGATCTTGATATATTGTTAACAGGATCAAATTTTTCAGAAAGTGAAATTTCGAAAATATATCGCAATGATTCAGGGGAATTTATAGATATAAATGCTAATTTAATAGGAGTAAATTGGGGATCCACTGCATGGGGCGATTATGATAATGATGGTGATTTAGATATTTTATTAGCTGGTAGGTATTATGATGAAGGATATCATTATATTACTTCAGTATATTGCAATTATTCTGGAGTATTCTTAGAAGTTAGTACCACATTACCAAAGGTCTGTTTTAGCTCTGTTTCTTGGGGCGATTATGATAATGATGGAGATCTTGATATTCTTATGACAGGAGATACAGGGATTGTACGGATATCAAAAGTATTCAATAATAATGCAGGAATTTTTACTGATACTAATGCTGGATTAGCAAATATATCTTCTGGTTCAGCAACATGGGGTGATTATGATAATGATGGTGACTTAGATATTTTACTTGCTGGCAGTTCTAGTACAGGTGTTGTTTCAATTGTTTACAACAATAACGATGGTGTGTTTACAGATATTAACACTGGATTAACAGGTACAGATCGTAGTTCAGTATACTGGGGAGATGAAGATAATGATGGTGACTTGGATATTTTATTGTCCGGTAGATCTGTAGCTGGTTTTCTTTCTAAAATATATAGAAATAATTCTTTGGTTTCCAATACATCTCCAAATTCACCACCCAATTTATCAACTACAACAACAGATTCAACAATAACTTTTAGTTGGGATAAAGCTACTGATAATGAGACTCCACAAAATGGATTGTCATACAATTTATATATTGGTACAGAACCTTTGACAGGTGATGTATTTGATCCTATGAGCGATATAGAAACAGGATACAGGAAAATTGTTCATATTGGTAATGCAGGTCAAAATACATCATGGACGATAAAGGATCTCCCTGTAGGTCATTATTATTGGAGTGTTCAAGCGATTGATCACGCGTTTGCAGGTTCTGAATTTGCTGAAGAGAAGATGTTTTATAATGGATTTACAGATATAGAAGCAGGATTACAAGATGTGTATTTTAGTTCCGTTGATTGGGGTGATTACGACAATGATGATGATCTTGACATACTGCTAACAGGTTATTATTATGATGATCAAGAAGTAAAAGTGTCAAAAATATATCGTAACGATTCAGGTATATATATTGAAATTAATTCAGATTTAATTGATGTAAAGGGTGGATCTGCTTCATGGGGTGATTATGACAACGATGGTGATCTTGACATCCTTCTAACTGGAGAAGCAACCATAAGAAGTTATGAAGCAAAAGTATATCGGAACGATTTTGGGGAATTTAATGATATAAGTGCTGATTTGATAACTGCTTCTAAGAGTACAGCGACTTGGGGAGATTATGACAATGATGGTGATTTGGATATTTTATTAACTTCAAGAAATATGTCTAAAGTGTATTGTAATAATTCGGGAATATTTATTGATATTAATTGTGGATTGATTGGACTGATTGAAGGAACTTCAACATGGGGAGATTATGACAGTGATGGTGATCTAGATATTTTGCTTTGTGGACGTGATGAATATGTAAATGGAATTACAAAATTGTATCGTAATGATTCAGGAGTTTTTGTAGATGTTAATATAGATTTAATTGGTGTAGAAGAGGGTTCTTTGACTTGGGGCGATTATGATAATGATGGTGATCCTGATATTGTGATTACCGGATATTGCAGATCAGATAATGCTCCAGTTTCAGTTATTTATCAAAATAATTCAGGTACATTAACTGACATAAATGCAGGATTATTTGGACTAGACTATAGTTGTTCCTCGGTAGGCGATTATGATAATGATGGTGATCTTGATATTTTAATAACAGGAACAAATGATTATTCTACACCTATAACAATTTTATATCAAAATAATTCAGGTATATTCACTGAGATAAATACAGGATTACTCGGAGCTGATGGTGGGTCTGTTGCATGGGGCGATTATGATAATGATGGTAATTTGGATATTTTATTAACAGGGGATTCAATTTTAGGGGGAATTTCAAAAATCTATACAAATAATTCTTTGATAACTAATACAATCCCAAACTCACCCTCAAATCTATCAACCACAAACACCGATTCCACAGTTACATTCCGTTGGGATAAAGCTACTGATAATGAAACTCCACAAGATGGATTGTCTTATAATTTGTATATCAGAACTGATTCTTTGGAGTGCAATATTAACAGCTCTATGAGTAATACAGAAAACGGTTATAGAAAAGTTGTAAATTTAGGGAATGTAGGTCAAAATACATCTTGGGCAATTAATAATTTACCTAATGGAAGATATTATTGGAGTGTTCAGGCAATAGACCATGCTTTTGCGGGTTCTGATTTCGCTGAAGAGCAGTCATTTCTTTTCGGGGATCTAGCAACACCGAATAATGTAGCAGTAACTTTTAATACTGGTACCGTCGATATTACTTGGGATGAAGTAGAAAATGCAACATCATACAAGGTATTTACAGCTGTTGAACCGTTTGGTAATTACACAGATATTAGTTCTATTGGTACTTTTAACGGATGTAGTTGGTCAAGAACATCCAGGTATAATAAGCAGTTCTATTATGTAAAAGCTGTTTGTGAGTAAATATTCTTCAAAATTATGAAAAGCCTGAAATTTCAGGCTTTTTTATTTTTAATTATAATTAAATTTGTTATATTCCTGCGAAACGTAGATAAAACTAGGGGAAGTAATGGCTAAAGTTAAGTGTTCATTTTGTAATGCTAAAGCAGGAAAGAGAATTTGTAAACTTAAAGACGGAACTCTGATCTGTCCGGTATGTTGTGCAAAGAATAGAAATGAAGAATGTACAGATTGTCAATATTATCAAGCATCAGAAGCTTTTAGTGCTAAAAAGCAAGAGACTACAAAGGTAAGTGTTGGATCATATTTCGGTAGTCCTGCTATGCAGAAGACCATTATGGAAGCATCTATGGATCTAATGGGACCACATTCAGCTATCGGTAAGAAGTTTGATGATGAACCTGACTATTTTAGCAGTGAAAGTTTTACTTTTTTCTCAAGTGAAGAATTTAATGAATTTAGATTTTCTGATGATGAGATCGTAGAAATTATTAAAGCACAAGGTGAACCTGAAGCAACTGAAGGTTGGTTCCATACAGAACCTGGTGTTGCATATTACTCAAATGCTGTCACAATGATCATGAATGATAATAGATTTAAAGAATTTTCTAAGAGATTAATGACAATATTCTTGAAATATTATAGAGCAAAAGATATTGAAAAAGCTTGGTTAATCTTATCGACAACTAATAGATTGATGGAAGGGGATTTTAATATTCCGTTCACAGCTTTAATGTTCTTTAAGGGCATCAGTAAATGGAAACTTGGAAAAGCATAAGCAAAAAAAAGCCGATCAAAAATTGATCGGCTTTTTAATTATATGAATGTTTTATTATCCACCTAAAACATTATTAGAATATATTGAAGCATAATTACAAGTACCATAGTATTTCTGTAATGCACGATCCATACTATCAGTTTTCTGCATATAATGATTAAGTACATAAGCACCACTGAGAACATTATTTCGAATTGTTAAAAGGTCTTCCTTTGTATCAATTATACCAACTTCAATAAGTTTATTAGTCCAAACAGCAGGATTGATCTGAGTTGCACCTATACAACCTGTTCTTTTATTTACTGTCAATGAATTAAAACTACTCTCAAATTTAATCAATGATAACATAATATCGATATCAATATCATACTTGATACAAGCATACAAAATAGCATCTGCGTAAATTGAAGCAATATCTTCATTGTATCGGTATGTCTTAAAATCTTTGATATAACTTTTTATCTTAGCTTCGTTATGCTTATATGATAAAATTGTATTGGATGTGTCTTTTTTCGTGATAGAGAATTTCTCCTTATCAGTAGTATTATTGTAAACAACATTTGTTTGTTTGAAGCTGTACTTTGTACAACTTGCAACAAAACTCAACGAGATCAATAATATTGCGAAAAATTTCTTTGTTCTTATCAGGTTCATCTACTTCCCAAGTTATTTAGCAACTTCAGCCTTACATTACCTTTGATGGATGTAACACTTATTTCTCAAGATATCTTGAAAAACCTTGGCAAATATAACACGATAAAACCCTTTTGTCAAATTTTAGCTTTGAATGATTTGATCAAAAACTCGATGTGTACCTAACTTTTTATTTGTAAAAAGTAACTTTATTTTTGTCAAAGTTATGACATATTCTGACAGAGTAAAACAATTTTTGTATTAGGAAGTAAAACTTTAGCACAGTATATTGTTGGCATACTAATTGCATAGATAATATGTCTGAAGGTAAACAAATAATATAAATCGGAGAAACAAAATGGCTAAAACTTTAAAACCGATCAAAGACAGACTGGTTATTGAGCTTATTGAAGAAACAGAGAACAAAACTGCAGGTGGAATTATAATTCCTGATACATCTGTAAAAGAAAAGTTGAATATGGGTAAAGTTATTGCAGTAGGATCAGATGAAGATTTGAAGAAAGAGATCAAGAAAGGTGATACTGTTATGTTCCAGAAATATGCAGGTAATGAAGTAAAGCTTGGAGAACAAAAATATATGATCTTAAAGTTTGACGATATATTGGCAGTAGTTAAGTAAGAGGTTCAAGTCAGTCAGAGTTAATCGAAGACTAAGACTTGAGAATAATTTAAAGTCTAACATTTCGATAAACTCTATGTGACTTTTCAGATTATTCTAAAAAATTAATATAAAGGAGCAAAACAATGGCTAAGATGATAGAATACGGGATCGATGCGAGAACATCCCTAAAAAAGGGTGTTGATAAGTTAGCTGATGCCGTAAAAGTAACATTAGGACCTAAAGGACGTAATGTTGTAATAGAAAGAAAATATGGATCACCAACAATAACAAAAGACGGTGTTTCAGTCGCAAAAGAGATAGAATTAAGCGAACCACTTGAAAAGATAGGTGCAGAGATGATAAAAGATGTTGCATCAAGAACATCTGATAATGCGGGTGATGGTACAACTACTGCTACAGTTATAGCTCAGGCTATAATTGCTGAAGGTTTGAAGAATGTTACTGCCGGTGCAAACCCAATGGATATAAAAAAGGGTATCGATAAAGGTATTGCAGCAATAAAGAAATTTTTAATGTCAAAAACTAAAGTTATTAACGATAATTTCAAAGAGATAATGAATGTAGCTTCAATTAGTGCAAACAATGACGAATCAGTTGGTAAGATGATCGCTGATGCAATGAAAGAAGTTGGAACATCAGGTGTTATTACAGTTGAAGAAGCTAAATCAATGGAAAGCTCGCTGGAAACAGTAAAAGGTATGCAGTTCGATAGAGGATATCTTTCACCTTATTTCATCAATGACTCAGAAGCAATGGAAGTTAAGATGGAGCATCCATACATATTAATATATGATAAGAAAATATCAACTATCAAAGAATTAGTTCCGGTATTAGAAAAAGTTGCTCAGACTGGAAAAGGACTTATTTTGATCTCTGAAGATGTTGAAGGTGAAGCTTTAGCGACTTTAGTTGTTAACAAACTTCGAGGATCTTTAAAAATTGCAGCAGTTAAAGCTCCGGGTTTCGGTGATAGAAGAAAAGAAATGCTTAAAGATATAGCAATTTTAACAGGTGGAACTCTTATCACTGAAGAACTTGGTATGAAATTAGAGAATACAGAGCTTGAGCAATTAGGTTCTGCTAAAACTGTTATAATTGATAAAGAAAATACAAAGATCGTTGATGGTCTTGGTGAGCAAAAAGATATTGACAATAGAATCGGTGAAATTAAAAAGCAGATCGAAGCTACTACTTCAGATTACGACAAAGAAAAACTTCAGGAAAGACTTGCAAAATTAGCAGGTGGAGTTGCAGTTATAAAAGTTGGAGCAGCTTCAGAAATTGAAATGAAAGAGATCAAAGACAGAGTTGATGATGCACTTAATGCTACTAGAGCTGCTGTTGAAGATGGAATCGTTCCTGGTGGTGGTGTTGCACTTGTAAGGGCAATTGCCGAATTAGATAAAGTGAAAGTTCCCGGTGAAGAGAAAATCGGTATAAATATTCTAAAAAAAGCATTAGAAGCTCCATTAAGACAGATTGTAATTAATGCAGGTTTGGAAGGTGCAGTAGTCTTAAATCAAGTTATGATCAATAAGGCATTTGCTTATGGATTTAACGCAAAAACAGAAAAATTTGAAGATCTTATTAAATCAGGCGTGATCGATCCTACGAAAGTTACATTAACCGCTCTCGAAAATGCTGCCTCAGTTGCCTCAATGCTATTGACTACTGAATGTGTTGTGGCGGATATTCCTGAAGAGAAGGGTGGTGCGGCTATGCCTCCGATGGATCCTGGTATGATGGGTGGCATGGGAATGGGTGGTATGTAATTCTTCGTTTTGAAATCCTCATATGTTCCTTGTAATTTAGAAGAGAGATGTAAAAGTCTCTCTTTTTTTATTTCTCTCTTGACTAATCGCATTATTAATCGTACTATTAATACAACTATAAAAGGTTGGTGTTATGTCGAAATATATCACAGCGAATGATCTTAAGACTAAAGGTGTTTCTATGATCGAAGAGGAAGCAGCAGAATACGGAGAAGCTATTATTACTGTAAG
>JAQICF010000257.1 GCA_027858795.1 Candidatus Delongbacteria bacterium
TAAATGGTGGGAAGAGAACATGTTGAAGTACTATCCACTTGGTGATCTTAAAACTGAAGGAGGGCTTAAATAATGTTACAAGAAGTTATGTTTTCAGGATTTGGTGGACAAGGTGTTCTTACTATTGCAAAGAATTTATCTTATACAGCTATGCTAGAAGGTAAGGAAACCTGCTGGATGCCGACATACGGACCTGAGATGAGAGGTGGAACTTGTGGTTGTACTGTTTCTGTTAGTGACAAACCTGTTAGTTCTCCAATTTTAGAAAAATACACAACCGTAGTAGCTTTGAATCAACCTTCACTTGATAAGTATGAATCTAAAGTGAAAGAGGGTGGTCTTTTGATTTGGGAATCTACTAATATTCATAAAGCTCCAACCAGAACAGACATTAATATCGTTCCTATTCCTGCTTATGAAGAATCAAATAAGATGGGTAATGTTCTTATGATGGGTATGATCCTTCTTGGAGCTTACATTCAGAAGACTGAAGCTATCACTATTCAAGGTGTTATTGATGCACTTAAAAAGACTTTGCCAGAAAGAAGGCATAATCTTATTCCTCTGAACGAGCAAGCGCTCAAGAGAGGATTTGAACTGGCTGAAGCGATTAAATGCTGCTAAATATGCAAGGAGTTGAAACCCCTTGTTCAAACGGGACTGAATGTCCCGTTTTTTTTATTTATATACATTAGACAAATCACTAATTTTTTATTACTTTACAAAATATTGATTATAAATTTAATTTGATGAGAGTTGCTCTATGGAAAGAAAACTAGCAGATATTCATGAATTTTTGAAAGAGGTACATGAAGAAAAGCAAAAACTTAAACTTGGTGAAGTTCTATTATTTAGGGGGCATAATGGAAAGGGTGATTTACTTCCAAAGCTCCTACGAGAAGAATTACTTGACCCTAATGAAAAGCCATTTGATATTGAAGATAAGCTGTACGATGAATTTAAAATTAGAGCAACACCTTACTTAGATATGAATAAAGACTTTCAAAATGAATGGAATTTACTAGTTCTAGCACAACATTATGGTCTAAAAACAAGATTATTAGATTGGACTGAGAATCCATTAGTTGCTTTGTTTTTCACAGTTTATGGTAGCAATTTTATTGAAAATGGTGAAGAGCGTGAAATTTGGATGTTAAAAGCTACTGATGATAACATCATCAATATAAACAACAATAAAAATACAGAAGTATTTAGATCCTATACAAATAAATTTGTTTTCAAGCCATCTGCAATATCTCAGAGAGTGGTCACACAATCTTCGTGGTTTACACACCACTCCAAAAAACTTCAAAAATTAAATGATAGCAAAAGTATTAAAAATGAACTTATATGTTTTTCGATACCTGACAGGTTAAAAAAAGAGGATATCGAAAAATATTTAACTCTTATGGAAATTAATACTCATACATTATTTCCTGATTTAGAAAGCTTATGTAAAATGCTAAATGAAAAAAAATACAAACCCAAGCCGCCACTTGTCATAACTAGTAGAATTCTTTGAGAGAATATAGTTTTGTATCCCGTTAAAACTTCACTCTCAATTCACTATATTGCCCCCAATCAAGAACCTTATCATGCATTAGTCGTCCTACAATGATCCCAACCGGTAAGCCATGCTTCTTTGCAAATTCAACAATATCACTTTTTGAAATCTCCGACTTATTCGCTAAAAGAGAAAACTCTTTAGGATATAAGAATTTTACTGCAAAAATATCAGCTTGTTTTTCAATTACCTCTGAACCTGTGCTTTCATTAGAAAGATCTAAAATCACTTCTTTTTTTGAATGTTCATAATAAACATGCCCAAGTTCATGAAATAAAGTAAACCAAAATATATCAGCATATTTACCCTTTAAACTCATCTGGATTAAAGGTCTTTTATTTATCCAAGTAACAGCACCATTTATGCTTGCTTTGCTAATATTGGTAGTGATTGTGAAATAGATTCCTGCTTTTTTTAAAATACCTGATAGTAATTTATTGATTCTAAAAATATCCGTTTCATTGATTACACTTCTCTTTATTTCAGGAATTACTTCAGTTAGAATTTTATATTTGTCAAATTCAGGATAATCAATTTTCTCTCTGGCATCTATTTGTCCCTTTCTTAACCAAGCTGCAATCGCATAACTTGAGCTCTCACATTTCGATGAAATTCGAAAAGCGACATTTTCAATCAGTTGAATTTTAGATAATTTAGCTACACCGAAAAATAACTTCAAATTCCTTATTTGTTCGATTTTTTTTCTAGTAGCCTGAACCCACCCTTGATTTGCAAAATCTTTATAGGATATTTTACCCAGAACTTCCTCTTCCTCTTCAAGTTTATCCTCTTCCTCTTTTTTCTTAAGCGAAAGTCTATAATTCTGCTCTAAACCTAACCAAAAATCAGCTGGAATTCCTAAAACACTTTCAAGCCTATTCGCAATTTCTACTGTAATCTCAGATTTACCTTTTAGAATGTCTATCATATGCTTTTCAGAATAATCCATTCTCAATGCAAATTCTTTTCTTGAGATACCCCATGTATCTAACTGCTCTATTATTGTTATTCCCGGTGCTACCGGTAATCCTAAAATCTTCATTTTTCACTCCACTGATTATAGTCTTTTAATGATAGTCGACTATTTCTTCTATTGAAACTATTGTTACTGATATTAATTCTTTTTCATCTTTTGTAAATTTGGGTTTTATAATCATTCGGTATGGATGATCTAAGTTTAATCCATAACATCCTTTATAGTTACCTGATAATGAATGACACATTCCAACTTTTTTCGAAAGTAACAAGTGAAAATTTTCAATATTTACCAATTCATTATACCTTTGATAAATCTTCTCTGCTCTTAGCTTACCATATAATCGTATCGCATTTTTTGTGTCTTCATTATCAATAATTTTTTTTAGCTTTTTATCTTTGATTATTATTTCCACAGACTACCTTCAAAAGTTAATTTAAGCATTAAAAGACGATTTGTCAACATTTTTATTTACCCAATAGGTTAATGATTTTCTACTTTGTATCTAGTTTATATTTTAACAACACAAATAAATATATACACTTCACTAGGTCAAATAGTGACCTTTTGAAAAAAACCTTTAAAAATATTTTTTTATTTTATCTTTTGTACTGAACGCAGGAATGCGTTCCGTTTTTTGCACTACAGGGACGCATTCCTGCGTCCCCTACAAACTGACCACTAACCACTAATCCCTGCCCACTTGAAATAATTCTAGTAGAATTATTTTACCAATAACATTTTATTGGTCTCAGAAAAACCTTCACATTCCAGAGTATAAAAATATATCCCGCTATTCAGGTCTAAAGCATTGAAGTTGATCTTATGAAGACCTTTATCCATTTTCCTGTTAACAAGATCAGATACCAGCTGACCGAAAAGGTTATATACAGACAGCTTAACTTCTTGTGATCTATCTATTGAAAATGATATCTCCGTACTAGGATTGAACGGATTAGGATAATTTTGATGTAATTCTGAATTCTGGATTATAATTTCTGAATTATCTATAGAAGTAGGAATTCCACCTTCAAAGGTTATTTTATCCACCCAAGCACAATCATCAGCAGCATATCCAGAGATGTCTTTTTTGTATCGCCATTTAAAAGTATGAGTCCCTGCCGAAACAGGAAAAGTAGATTCTCTCCAAGTTCTAACACCACTAAATTTTTCCATCTCATTTCTATCTATCCAAAATTCAAGAAAATCAGAATTTTCCTGAGAAGATATTTTATGTAAGAAAGTTACCAAACCATCAGATTCATAATTCATTTCAATTAGTATTACCGTGGATTGATTGTTACTAATATATCCTGATTGAATACAATAAGTACCTTCTCGTGGAGATTCACTATTTATGAGCCAGTCTCCGTCTCCACTAAGTTCCCAGGGGTATTTTGTAAAATCACCACTTTCAAAATCTTCGACCTTATATGTTGCAGGATCATAAACCGATACAGTGAATTCATCGATATCAAAGAATTCTCCAGAAGTACCTTTTAAAGTAACTGTAGACATACCTGGAGTTGTATTGCCTGCTGTTATGGTTAAAATGCTTCCATCTATTATAGCCGAAAGCACGTCCGTATCACTATTGCTTTCTATGGTCACTGTGACTATATTGCCATCAACATCAGCAAAAGTATCTAAAATATCTATATCCATATCTTCATCATACAGAAATATTTTATCATCAATTGAATTTTGAACATATACGCCTTCTTCAGGGAACGGGCTTACCACTCTAATACTATCAATATTCACCGGAGTTATTGGTGCATCATTAAATGTTGTTACACGGCTGATATCATACACAATATCCATTCCATCTATAATTTTTCCAAAAACTGAATAATGATCATTAAGATGAGGGAAAGAATCTACGGTAATAAAATATTGAGATCCGCCAGTATCTGGTCCTGCATTTGCCATTGAGAGCATACCAGGTGCATTGTGATCTAAATCAGGATGAAATTCATCAGGAATAGTATATCCAGGTCCACCAGTTCCAGTTCCAAGTGGGCAACCATCCTGAATCATAAAACCTTCAATAACTCTATGAAAAATTAAATTATCATAAAAATTAGCATTTGTTAGATCAATAAAGTTGTTTGCTGTAATCGGAACAAGATCCTCCCTCAATTCAGCTTTAAAATTTCCCATTGATGTGTACCATTGAACTACTGTTTGAGATGAAACTATGGTACTGGTCAGTAATAGTACTACTATTAGCATTTTGATTTTTGAAAATAACATTATTCCTCCTTAATTAGAATACAGGCAATATTTTAAGTAATAATATGCAACATTACAAGTAATAAAAATTTAACTTATCTTGAAATTCATTCTGAATTCACCTATAATTAAAGCATGAAAAACATTACTATAAAAAGAGCTCCTCTTACCTTCCTTAAGGAATATCATAAAGTTCCTATTCAGTTTTCAGCAGATATAATTTATCCTGAAGAATTATTTGTAGGAAAAGCTGAGGATATCAACTTGGTAGAAACACCTGTTCCTCGATTTACAAAAGACTATGATGAATATGAGCTACCTTACAAATGGGTTGAAAAATGGGATATCTCAAACTGGTGCATTTTAAAAGCTGAGATAGATGACCAATATGTCGCCGGAGCAGTCATTGCGTATAATACAAATGGTGTAAATATGCTTGAAGGCAGAGATGATATTGCAGTTTTGTGGGATATCAGAGTTTCTCCTGATCATAGAGGAAAAGGAATAGGTGAAAAGCTTTTCAAAGAAGCCGTAAAATTCGCAGAAGAGAAAAATTGTAATTTTTTAAAGATAGAAACTCAGAATATCAATGTAAATGCCTGTAAATTCTACAAAAAAATGGGATGCTATCTTGGTAAATATTCAATTCGTGAATACAAAGATCTATCAGATGAAATTATGATGATGTGGTATTACAGAATCAAAGATGAATCTCTCACAAAGCCACAGAGGCACGGAGAGTAATTCTTTTAAAACCACTTTTTTGTTTTAATACAAATTTTAACAAGCAACAACATTAAAGGAACTTCGATCAATACACCCACCACAGTAGCTAAGGAAGCTCCGGAAGATAATCCAAATAACATAGTAGAAGTAGCGATAGCGACTTCAAAATGATTAGAAGCTCCTATCATTGCAGCTGGTGCTGCATCTTCATAAGTTAATTTCATAATTTTAGCTGCAATATAGCCAATAGTAAAAATCAATACTGTTTGAATTGTAAGTGGTATCGCAATCCACAATATTGTCAACGGATGTTGGATTATAATATCACCTTTAAAAGAAAATAGAAGTACAAGAGTCAACAGAAGAGCAATAATTGAAACTGTGCCAAGATGAGGTAAGAATTTTTCCTGAAAATACTCCATTCCTTTGTTTTTTATAATCCACTTTCTTGAAAAATATCCTGCTACTAAAGGTAGAGCGACATATATCAATACCGATAGAATTATTGTCTGCCATGGAATAGGCATTTCGTTCTCTCCTAGAAGAAATCCACCAAGTGGCGCATACAGTACAAGCATTGCAAGTGAGTTTATGGCAACCATAACCAAAGTATGCCCCATATTTCCTTTTGATAACCAACTCCAAACCATAACCATTGCAGTACATGGTGCTATACCGAGTAAAATAGCTCCTGAAATGTAACTTTTATATAATTCTACTTCTTGTCCAGTTTTTACAACTTCTGTTCCCTCAAGTAATCCCATTTTAAAGAACCAGGTCAGAAAAAACGAAGCTATTATGAACATAGTGAATGGTTTTATAAGCCAATTTATAACAAGTGTTAATATTACTGGTTTTGGAGTTTTACCGGCTTTTATAACTTCAGAGAAATCAATTTTCACCATTATAGGATACATCATGAAGAAAAGTGCTATTGCGATCGGTATAGAAACTTGATACACAGATAGACTATCAAGAGTCACAGCAACTTCAGGTGCTATTCTTCCTAAAACTATTCCACCTGCAATACAAACCAGGACCCACAAAGTTAGATACTTTTCAAATATATTGAGATTTCTTCCAGCAGCTTTTTTTTGAGAAGTTTCACATATCTGACTCATCTTTTACTCCTTTTCCAGTTTTTTTACAAATTCGTTCATCTTGATTTCTATCTGATCTCTAACATTTCGAGTGAAATCTAATTTTTCTTCATAAGTACCCTGAAATGCTGATGGATCTTCAAATTCAATGTGTAATCTTTTATAAGCATCTCCTGGGAAAATTGGACATCTTTCACCTGATGCCTGATCACAGACAGTGATCACATAGTCAAAGTAAATTCCAGAATCTATCTTTTCCTGAACAGTGTTGGTTTTATTCTGAGAAATATCAATGCCTATCTCTTTCATTGCATCAACAACAATAGGATTAAGCTTCCCTTTCTCTATTCCAGCACTCTCAGCTTTTAGATTTTCAAGACCTGCATTATTAACAAATGCTTCGGCCATCTGACTTCTCGCTGAATTATGTATACATACTAATAATATTTTAATCATTTTAACCTCGTTCAATTTTTGAATACACTTCAAATATAATAAATAATATTACAATAATATTATATTATTTCAAAAACATCTTAGACTTTTCAGTTGTAAGTGGTCGGTCATTACGAGCATATAGTACGTGGCAATCTCAAAATGTTTCTCCTATCATCATTTCGTTTAAATAATTATTACTTGCAGAATCTAATAATTTTTGCTTAATTCATTACAAGGTAATGATCAAGTATTACACTTACATTAAGAATTTGGTAGAGATACAGGAGCAAAAAAACGCCATATGGCGTTTTCCCACACGTTGTAGGGTAATGTGTTTTCCCAAGAAGAATGATCTAAACTCTTGACAAATACGTATTGTTGCATTACATTACATACGTATGCTAAAGGAGGTTACAATGAACACTAAATTAACTCTTTTACTTGATGACGATGTTATCAAAAAAGCAAAAGGATATTCAAAATCTCATGCTACAAGCCTTTCAAAGTTGGTAGAAGAATATTTTAAAGCTTTATCTGAAATACAGAAGCATAAAGCAATTAAAACATCAACAATCGTAAGTGAAATTGCAGGCGTGCTAAAAGGATCTGATGTTTCCAAAGACGATTATACAGACTATTTAATCGAGAAATACAAATGAAGAATATATTTGTAGACAGTGATATCATATTAGATTTAATGCTTGAACGGGGTCATTTTTTCACTCCCGCAGCAGAGTTGTTCAATCTAATTGAAAATAAAAAGGTTAAAGCATCTGTATCAGCACTACATTTCTCAAACCTGCATTATATAATCAGGAAAGTAAAAAGTAGTGAGCTAGCCAAATCAGTTTTACGGAAACTAGCAATCATTGTTAAAATCCTTACTGTAGATGAAAAGGCTATTGAATTAGCTTTAGAATCTGATTTCCCAGATTTTGAGGATGCAATTCAGTATTACGCTTGTCTTGATAATGATATTGATGTCATTGTAACCAGAAATAAGAAAGATTACAAAACTGGAAAACTACCGGTCATGTCAGCTGAAGAATATCTCGCTGCTTTTAAATCTGAGCATTAATTCTCTTCTCGGTTGGGAACACACACATACCCACAACATTGGCAAAACATCAATGGTTACTTGGAGAGTTTTCTTCGCTTATCACCACTGGTTTTGCAATGACCGTTAGAAGCCAATTTGTTTATATAACCTTTTAAAATATAATCTTTACGTAGCTATGCTAAAAATGATTCTGAATTGTTTTACAAAATTTCTATTGCATTATATACCAATTATTGGTATATTGTTATCAACAATGCAAGGAGGAAAGCATGGGTAAAAATACTTCCTTATATATCGGGGATCATTTTGAAGAATTCATGTCAAAAGAAATTAGAACAGGTAGGTATAAGTCTGTAAGTGAGATCGTAAGGGCGGGTCTTAGACTTTTAGAAAATGAGGAACAAAAACTAGAAGCATTAAGAAATGCTCTAGCTGAAGGTGAAAATAGTGGAATTATTGATAATTTCACCTCGAAAAAACATTTAAAAGAACTTCATAAAAAATACAAAGCCTAATGAAATTATTCAAAATAACCGAAAAAGCAGGTTCCGACCTAGAAAATATCTGGTTATATACTTTTCAGAACTGGTCTCTCGAGCAGGCTGATAGATACTATGAGCTAATAATGAATGAGATATTTTTTCTTTCAGAATATCCTACAGCAGGCAGTATTGCTGATCACATTTTAAAAGGCTATAGAGTTTCTAGAGTAAAATCTCATCTAGTATTTTATAAATATAATTCAGATGGCTTCATTGTTGTTATTAGAATTCTTCATACCAGCATGGATGTAGAAAACAAGTTTGAAGCTTAGATATAATCGAAATAATTTGTAAAATATTCACGATATATAAACAAACAGGCTCTAACATTGGCAAAATATCAATGGTTACTTGGAGAGTTTTATTCGCTTATCAACACTGGTTTTTACCATGACGGTTGTAGTTCATTTTTCATCTCTATTTTTGCTTAACATATAGCAGTTTAACCCATATTTTATATTATGGTTCAATTGTAGAAAGTTTCATATTATCTATTTCTTGAAATAATCTTTTTATAACATTAGTTAAATGACTTGTCCTGTGTTATATTGTCTTATACGCTTTTTGCAAAGACAAACAACAAATTTCTTAATGAAGGTTAAAATGGAGAGAAAAAAACGCGCAGCAGAATTGGTTACTGCCAACAAAGAACTCGATTTTCAAAATGAGGAGAAGGAAAAACGCGCAGCAGAATTAGTCATTGCTAATCAGGAACTTGTTTTTCAAAACAGAGAGAAAGAAAAACGAGCAGATGAGTTAGTTATGGCCAACAAAGAACTCGCCTTCCAAAACGAGGAGAAAGAAAAACGAGCTGCCGAATTAGACATTGCAAATAAAGAACTCGCCTATCAAAACGAACAGAAAGAAAAACGGGCGGAAGAATTAGTTACTGCTAACCAGGAACTTGTTTTACAAAACAGAGAGAAAGAAAAACGAACAGATGAGTTAGCTATGGTTAACAAAGAACTCGCCTTCCAAAACGAACAGAAAGAAAAACGGGCAGCAGAATTAGTCATTGCAAATAAAGAACTCGCTTATCAAAACGAACAAAAAGAAAAACGGGCGGAAGAATTAATTTTTGCAAATAAAGAGCTTGAGCAGTTTGCATATATAGCTTCACACGATCTTCAGGAACCACTTCGTACAATATCAAATTACATGCAAGTTTTCGAAGAGGATTATTTAATGCTGTTAGATGATAATGCCAAAAAATATCTTCTGGCTGTAAAAAACGCATCAAAAAGAATGAGCATTTTAATTAAATCTCTCTTGAGCTTTTCACGAATAGGACGTAATCTCGACATTAGTGAGGTCGATTGTAATCAACTTATTTCTGATGTAATTGCTGACCTTAAAACGATAATTCAAACTTCAAATACGGTAATTGATGTAGGAGAAATGCCTAAACTTAATCTTTACGAATCCGAGATCCGACAACTTTTCCAGAATCTCATCTTAAACGCAATTAAATTCCAAAAAAAAGATAACCAACCAAAAGTTCAAATCCGATCAGAGAAAATAAATGAGAATTGGGAATTTTCTGTTACGGATAATGGAATTGGGATCGCACCTGCTCATTTCGAAAAAATATTTAATATTTTTCAGCGTATTCACAACAATGAAGATGTTTATAAAGGAAAAGGTATCGGGCTCTCAAATTGCAAAAAAATAGTTCAAATGCATCACGGAGAAATCTGGGTTGAATCTGAATTAGGAAAAGGAACTACATTTTATTTCACAATACCATGGAGTACATTATGAAAAAAGAAGCAATGTGTATCATGCTTGTTGATGACAACAAGGATGATAATTTCTTTCATGAAAGAGAAATTAAAAAAGCTAATTTAGAAACGGCTGTTATAGTTAAGGAATCAGGGACTGATGCGTTAGAATATCTACATTCAATGATCGAGACAAGTAATACAAAGCCAACCCTGATATTTTTGGATATTAACATGCCTGGAATGAATGGATGGGAATTTCTTGATGAATACAGTAAACTAGACAAAATTATTCAAAGCGGAATGATCATTGTTATGCTAACTACTTCCGATAATCCCGAAACTCAAGCCAGAGCAATGTCATGGAGTTCAGTCTCCGAATATATAACAAAACCTTTGACCAAAGAGAGAATGAAAGACGTTAATGACAAATATTTCAAATCTTGAAGGAACAAAGCCCGCCTGTAACACTGTCTAAATAACACTAACTGGTAAGCACTTTTAGCCATGTCCGTTATCAAACAAGTAAGGATGGAGATTTAGATTTGTTAGGATTTCTGTATTAATATGTACAAAACAAACAATAAAAGTGAATGTATTGGTAAAATTTGATGAAATCAAAATTTCGAACACAAGTATTAAGGCATTTTTTGAAGATATAGTTTATGTGCTCAGAAATTATAAACATTTGGGACATATTAGTCTCATGATCCGCGATCCTTTCCAAATATGCTTTCACAATGTTACTAAAATATTACACGATTGTTAGAAATGTGTTAAAATTATAAGTTTTGTTATATATTTTCAATTTCATATCACTTGATAATAAAATTATTTTTCTTTATAATTACTCCCATGAATAAAAGAAAATTTACAAAAATGATAAGAGATGAATTCCCGAATGCTGATCTTCAGAGTTCCAGATTTATAACTCACGGCTGGGATCATTTCGTATTGATAACCAACGATAAGATCATCTTCAGAACTCCTAAAGATGAAAGATATTCCCTTAAATTTAATAATGAGATCAAACTGCTAAACTGCTTAAGTCCTAGATTGAACTTAGGTGTTCCACAGTATAAATACATCTCTCAATCGGGAAAATTTGCAGGTTATGATCTATTGGAAGGAAAAGAAATCTCTCAAAATACTTTTAAGGGGTTATCAAAAAAAAATAAATCTTTAATTGTTGATGAACTTGCAGGATTTTTAACCCAGTTACATAATATCCCAACAGACAAACTATATGATCTTTGTGTGGAAACAATTGACAATGATACTGAATTCAAGAATCTTAACAAGAAGATCAAGAAAATTCTGTTTCCACTTTTAAAACCTGAAGAGCAGAAACTTATAAGAATATATTTGAGTAAACTTAAAGATATTTTTGAACATAACTATGAAAAAGTATTGATCCATAACGATCTTTCCGGAGAGCATATTCTCTGGGATAAGAAGAATAATAAAGTGAATGTTATAGACTTTAGTGACAGAGGGATCGGAGATCCTGCTCAGGATTTTACAGGATTCTTTGAATTCGGAGATGAATTTCCACAGATGGTCTACGATAAATACAAAGGCAAAAAAGACATTTCATTTCTATATAGAGCTAAATTATATTTCCAAAGAATTCCATTGTATATCATGATGGATTCTCAACAAGGTTATCCTTGTACTTTTGAGGAAGGGTATGAAATGTTCGGAAAATTATATAAATAAGAGATCAAATTAATGTACTACGCTTTAAAAGTAATAATCTCAGCAGCATTGATCGTAATAATATCAGAGATATCGAAAAAGTATCAGCTTATCGGAGCTATTCTTGCATCTATTCCATTGATATCGGTGATGGCAATTATCTGGATGTATTTTGAAACAAAAGATATTGAAAGCATTCAAACTTTCTCTAAAAGTGTATTTTGGCTTGTCTTACCGTCGTTATCTTTTTTCATTATATTTCCACTAATGTTGAAATACAACCTAAATTTCTGGGTATCATTCTTATCATCAACTGCAATAATGGTAGTTTTATATTATCTATTAACCTTGGTTTTGAAGAAATTTGGAGCTTGATTGATGCAAAATACAGCAGTTATAATATTTTTGATCTTATTTCCCGGTTTTTTATACCTGTTTTATAAATTTCTTGGCAAATCAGGAAAATGGAAAGATCCGACAGAGCCTTTTCCGGTTAAATGGAGAAATATCCTGTCCGATAAAGTTGATTTCTATTTAGATCTATCTGCTGAGGAAAAAGTACTTTTCGAATTCAAAGTCCAGCAGTTTCTTCTGAACACAAGGATAACAGGCATTGAAACAGATGTTGAAGATACAGACAGAGTTCTCGTAGCTGCAAGTGCTGTGATACCAATATTTCAATTCCCTCAATGGATTTATTCCAATCTTTACGAAGTGCTTCTATATTCCGATTCTTTCAATGATGATTTCAAGACCGAAGGTAATGACAGGAATATACTTGGAATGGTCGGTACAGGTTATATGGAAGGAAAGATGATACTTTCCAAAAGTTCTCTTCATCATAGTTTTGCTAATGAAAATGATAAGAGAAATACTGCTATTCACGAATTCGTTCATCTTATCGATAAAGCTGACGGAGTGGTCGACGGAATTCCTTCTCTGTTGCTTGATAGGCAATACTCCATACCATGGATAGAATTGATGAGAAAGAATATTGATGAGATCTATGATGGAATGTCTGATATCAATCCTTACGGGGCTACGAATAAAGGTGAATTTTTCTCTGTGATCAGTGAATATTTCTTTGAGCAGCCAAAACTTCTGGAGAGGAAACACCCTGAGCTTTATGGTTATCTGGAAAAGATATTTCATGTTGACATGGCTGAAAGAATGAAAGATCATAAGAAGAAATCTATTTCGAGAAATGATCCCTGCCCATGCGGAAGCGGAAAGAAATTCAAAAAATGCTGCGGGAAGGAGCATTTTTAAAATCCTAATTGGATTTTAAAAAATTGACAGTGGACAATGAACAATTGACAATTAATAGTAGGGGTCGATTCCCATTCGACCCACATACAAAACAATCCGTAAAGACGCGATTTATCGAGTCTCAGATAAGGAGGTAAAATGAATATATATTTCGTTATCCTATTCATAGCTATGACATTCTTTGCTATTTATCTTGTCGTAAAATATTCTTTCCGAAAATTAATAAATACAAGTTTATTTAAAAATCATCAAAATATATTTATACTATATTTTCCAATTGCATTCATTCTTAGCTTATTTTCATTCTTAGCCTACCACAATATTGATACTCCAAAATCTAATTACTTACTTTATTTTGATACTCCTATTTCAAAAATCTCAAATTTAGATGGGATGGGACAGACTTTATTACACGGTAAATTTTTTATTATATTTAATTGTAAAGATAGTGTAGTTTTAGAAGATATTGATGAATATACATTGCAACATGAAGACGCATTCATGGATATTGTTACAAAATATATTAAACCAGATTTAATAAAAATTGATGAAAGAATTGATTTTTCAAAAGAAGCTTTAGAGCATTATGACTTATATGTCAAAATGAAGGAAAATACAAAGCCAAATTCTTGGTTTCTGACAAACAAGACAAATGGATGGTATTTCTTTAAAAAAGTCTACGATTAATTTAAAATATAGTATCGAATACCCCCTGGATTCCCGGATCTAGTCCGAGAATGAAAGAACACCCATAAAAAAATATTTTACTTCTTGACATTTAATCAATATTTTAGTATCTATGAGAGATAACCACCGAATGACAGTGTTTAACTAAGGAGAATACTAATATTGTCTATTTCGATTTACATAAAGAAACTTTTATCCTATGAAGAATATTCTTTTTCATGGAATGAACTGATTGCCAATATCAACAAATCAGAAATTTCATTAAGAAGAAAACTTGAAAGACTTGTTGAAAAAAGGGAAATAGTTAACCTTAGAAGAGGATTTTATTTAATTATTCCTCCCCGATATTCAAAAACAGGATATGTTCCTATTCAGCTATATGTAGATAAGTTATTTAAATTTTTGGACAGAGAATATTATTTGGGATTTTATAGTGCAGCAAAAATTCATGGAGCATCACATCAACAGACACAAAGAGATTATATAGTCACTTCGCCACCCTCGCTTTTAGACATAAAAAAAGGAAATTTTGATTTAAGATTTTCTACTTCTTCTGATTGCTCTAATATCAATATTTTAACGAAAAAATCAGATGCCGGTTATTATAAAATTTCAAGTCCTGCTCTAACAGCAATAGACCTTATCCATTATCAGAAAAAAATTGGTGGATTGAACAGGATATTATCAACTCTCGAAGAATTAATTGAAGAAATCACAATTGAGGATGTACAAAACCTACTAACATGGTATCCGAATAAAGCTTCACTTCAACGATTTGGTTTTTTCCTTGAAATGTATCAAGCTGATAAAAAAATATTAAATTTAATCTATAAACATATCAGTATTTCAAAATTCTTTCCTGTTCTTCTTAATTCAGATACAAATCAAAAAGCAGGTAAAGTAAATAATAAATGGAAAGTTGATGTAAATATAAAATTGGAAAGTGACCTATGATCCCTAAACCTTACATAGCGAAATGGCAAAACAATGCACCTTGGAAAGAGTTCACACAAATTGAACAGGATCTGGTTATCAGTCGTGCTTTAGTAGAAATATTTTCTGATCCTTTTTTGAATGAAAATTTAGCTTTCAGAGGTGGAACTGCACTTCATAAACTTTATCTCACTCCTGCTGTAAGATATTCTGAAGATATTGATCTTGTTCAGATAAAACCCGGACCAATTAAACCGATAATGCAAAGATTAGATGAAGTCATTACTTTCTTTGAGGAAAAAAGAAATACAAAGATCGGTGAACATGGTGCAAAAGCATTATATCGATTTACTTCTGAGTATGAAGAAATTAGATTAAGATTGAAGCTGGAAATTAACTGTAAAGAACATTTTAATGTATTGGATTGGGTCGAATTTCCTTTTGAAGTAGAAAGTGATTGGTTTTCAGGCAAAACTACTCTGAGAACATATAATATAAATGAATTATTAGGAACAAAACTCAGAGCTTTATATCAAAGAAGTAAAGGTAGAGATCTTTTTGACCTTTATTATTCATTTTTGAATGTAGAACTTGATTACAATAAGATCATTGAATGTTTTCATAAATATATGACATTTTCTGTTGGCAAATCTCCTAGTAGTAAAGAATTTCTCTTAAACTTGGAAGCAAAGGAGGATGATCTGAATTTCACAGGTGACATGGAAGCATTATTAAGACCAGAAATTGAATATGATCAAAATAAAGCTTTCGAATGGGTGAAGGAGGAGTTGATTAAGAGGATCTGAAAAAAATTAATATACCCCCAGTTTATTCATTCTTCGTGCTTTCTGGTCATAGATCTTAAACAAATACAACCCAACAAAAAGATAAACTAACGAAGTAATAAAAATAAAACCATACCACCACAACGGATAAGTCTGTCCATGAACAATAGACCCAATCAAAGTCTTCGCGCCAGGAACATATGGCAAAAAAGACCAAACATTCATTGGATAAGTCGTTAAAGCCATCAACCCGATGATCCCGAAGGAAAATATCGAGAAGATTGAAGTAACTCTCTTATGAATAATAGCGATTCCACCACCTGCAAAACCAATACCCACCAGAGAGATCACAGAAATAATGATCATAAAAATGAAAAACGGATAATTGATGTTTAACCATCTTCCTGTTATCAGCATTGCAAGGAACAAAATAACCACATTGAAAAAAATAGTAAAAAGAATACTCGCAAAAACCTTAGCTAAAAATATCTTCTCGATTCCCAAATGAGAAAGATAAAGTTTCTCAAGTGTCCCTTTCTGAGATTCATCCCATATCATACTAGACACCGACTGAAAAGACTGCATAGCAATGCCCCAAAGAATATAACCGACGATCAAAGAATCCAATGAAGTTGCTTCTATACTGTCCCCAGCAAAATTCTTTAGACCGAAAAATAAGGCAAGAAATATCCCGAACATTATTATCGTACCTGAAATAAACTCAAAATAGTACCTTTTGATCTCTTTACCCAACTTTTTCAATTCATTAATTATAAGAATTATATACGACATTATTTCACCTCATCAGTGGTTAATTCGGTAAAAATATCCTCTAAAGTTCTTTCAGATATATTTATATCCAAGATTTCCTTATTCTGTAGTTTTAGGATATCGAAAATATTGTATATTTCTTTTGAATTCTTCAAGGATACTTCAAGAGTGGATGAAAGATCATCTCCGGTTATCTTATACTCCCCGATTTCTTTAAAATTTTCTTTATCTGCATCAGAGAAATTACCTTCAATGGTTATTGTGTATTTTTTGTTCGCAAATTCCTCTTTAAGTTCGGACATAGAATTATTTGATAGTAACTTCCCTTTCTTAATAATCAGTATCCTTTCACATATACTTTCAATAAATGACATATCATGGGAAGTAATGAGAATTGTTTTATTTTCATCTCTGGACATAGATATTATCCACTCCCGGATATCATTCTTGGTCTCTACGTCAAGTCCCAGGGTAGGTTCGTCCAGTAGAAGAATAGTCGGTTTATGTATAATTGAAGCTGCAATCGCTGTTTTCTGCTGCATTCCCTTAGAAAATTCACGAACCTGCTTATCTTTCACATCCCAAAGTTTTAATTTTTTCAATAAATATTCTTTCTCTTCCTTTATCTTTTTAGGGCTTAAGCCCATTATCCCTGCAAAATAATTGATATTCTCATCCGGGCTCAAATGCCAGTAAATATTCCTTGCACCCTCTAAGACAGCTCCTATATCCAATAATATTTTCTTCCGTTCTCTTTTCGCATCAAATCCGTTTACAGTTATTTTTCCTTCTTCATATTCAAGCAGTGAAAGAATAGATTTGATAGTTGTGGTCTTACCCGCTCCGTTCGGGCCTAAAAAACCTAAAATTTCTCCTTTATTAACGGAAAAGGAAATATCATCGAGAGCATAAAATTCTTTATACTTCTTAACAAGATTGTCTACCGTTATAACTTTAGTCATCTATGCTCCAATTATATTTTTTATAATGAGTGTTTTATATTAACCAATTCCAGAGAGGATATCAATACAAATAATTTTCTTATTTTTTCTTAGGGATCTCAATCTTCAAAACACCTTTCTTGTAAGCAGCATTGATATTTTCATTATCAATTCTGTAAAATACTGTCACAATTAAAAGACTATTCTTTTCAATGTAGCATATACACTACTTTATTTTATCTTAAATAACTTCTTGACATTTCTCAATATAAAAAATATTTTTCTAAAGAATATAAATCTATAATAAAAAAGGATATGATCATGTCAAAAATGTCGATCACACTAAACGGAGCTGAAGTTAAAAACATCAACTCAACAATGACAATTGCAGTTTCAGCTTTATCTATGGGAGATGAAGTAATTTTATTCGTCCTTCCTTCAGGTATGCCTGTATTTGTAAAAGGTAGAATGCACGAACTTAATATCGCAGCTCCAAAATCACCTGATCTTGAAGAAATGTTCAGTAGTTATATTGCGCTTGGTGGAAGAGTGCTGATGTGTGAATTAGGTTTTGATGTTAATGGCTTAAAAGAAGAAGACCTTATCGATGAGATCGAAATAGTTGGTGCTACAACATTTGTTGCAGCAGCACAAGGATCAGAGTTAACTTTTTCTTTTTAAACTAAATAAATAACTACTTGACATTGAACTTTTATAAAAATAACTTATTATACATATAATTAATAAACAAATAAATAGGTAAAGGAGATCAAAATGGCTGTAAAAGAATTAGATTGTCTAGGATTAAAATGTCCACAACCAATACTTAAAGTAGTTGCTCTTGTACCAACAATGGCTGAAGGTGACATGTTAGAAATAAAGGCTGACTGCCCATCTTTCCCAACTGATATTTCTGCTTGGTGTGATAGAACAGGTAAAACTTTATTGTTCTGTATGGATGATGGTAACGGAGTACATTCTGCACAGATCCAATTTTAACAACCTCTTATCAATTATAGGGTCGATTGTTTCGACCCTTTATCTTACTTAAATATACTATTCGTTAAAATATTTCATCACATACGACTTTTCCAGAGTTATCTATATCACAATATCAATTATCCGTAGCCATACATAGCCTATTTTCTACCAATATTCAATTATCTGAATATTTAAATTAAAGAAATAACTTGACAAACACTAATACAAGCAATAATTTGATACTGTGAATTAAATAACACAATATAAGCGGGAATACAATGCCTACAAAAAAGAGATTAACACAAAAAGAAATCGATTACGAAAAACTGAGCAATATTCTTAAACCTTTATCACATCCTCACAGACTAGAAATGATCGTCGGATTATTTCACAATGAGTGTAATGTGACACAATGCCAGGAAAGAATGGGACTTCCTCAATCAACTATCTCTCAGCACTTAAGAGTATTGAAAGATGCCGGTATTATTAAGGGGCACAGAAAAGGAACGGAAGTCTGCTATAAGGTAATCGATGATTTTGCGTTGAAAATTATTGATCTGATGGAAACACATTGATTTTTTTTACGCATAAACATCGTATTATTTGAATAGGTAAATAGGTAAATAACTGAATAAATCAATAGTTGAATAAGTATACTAATAGATTGTGTAATATTATGCGCTAAAAACAATAAAAAAGGAGAAAATCATGGCAAAGGTAGCATTAACATTAAACGGGTCAGAAGTAAAAAATGTTTATCCCGCAATAATTCTTTCAGTTTCAGCACTTGCAAGTGGTGACGAGGTAATACTGTACGTAAATCCAGCTGGACTTCCTGCTTTTAAAAAAGG
>JAQICF010000018.1 GCA_027858795.1 Candidatus Delongbacteria bacterium
AATGCATATTTCCCCGATAATATCTTTTTCAATTCCATGATGACTTCTTATTAAATAGTTATTATTTACGATCTGACCCTAATGTAATGAAATAAAATCTTTACACAAATTAATTCTTAGTTATTTTCTTTTTAGATTCTCTTAGCATATCTTGAATGTTATAAAAATCATCTTGAACCATGCTAACATCTATACCTCTATTCCTCTCTTCTTCACCACTCTAGAGACTCACTGGCAACTTGCCTGACAAGGGGATATATCCCCTTGTTGTATCCCGTCGTTGAGTCTTAATTCTTTCTGAATGATCAACAACTCTTCACCGAGAGATTCGGGATTGTCAGCTAGCCATTCTTGTAAGTGTTCTCTTTCTTTAAATTTCAATTCCAACCTAAACTTCGCGAATCCATGAGCCACCTTATAGCTTATAGCTCATAGCTCATAGCTATCTTCCCCGCTTTGTAATTTTATTTTGAATTTTATTTATCTGGTACATAATGACCTCGTTTTAATAATTCTCCATTATTTGATTTATCCTTGCATCTCCAATCAATAACTTCATTTGTTGAATTGCAATCTTATTTAATTTTACCAACCTTTCCGACTGATTTATTCCTTCATTGATAAAATGAGCATTCATATTTTCCAAATTGGATAAACAGATAAGCTGAGAAATTTCTGCATAATCACGAATATTACCTTTTTTATCTGAATTTGAATATCTCCATTTTTTTGCAGTTTTACCAAATAGTGCCATATTTAAAACATCTGCTTCACTTGCGTAAATATACTTGATTTGCTTTTCAATTAATACATCAGGTATTAAATTCTCTCTTATCGCAGTAGTGTGAATACGATAATTTACTTTTGCAAGTGTTCTTTGTAAGTTCCAATCAAGAGATAATCTTTTATTTTCATCATCTTTTAGCCTTTGGAATTCTTTTATCAGATATAATTTAAATTCGGGACTAAGCCATGTGCCAAACTCAAAGGCAATATCTTTATGAGCGAAAGTACCTCCATACCGACCCGCACTAGCTTTAATTCCTTTTGCATTTGTTTTACTAATCCACTTCTTTGCGGATAAATAAAACCTGTTTGTACCTGATTCCTTTCTAATTCCCTCGAATTCGAGGGAATTAAAATCAATGTTATTTATTTGCTCCCAAACAGCTAAGAATTCAATAGTATCTTTATTTCTTAGCCACTGTTCTATGAGAGCTGAACCACCATCAAAACTTTTTACCATATCACTTAAAGAAATAAAATCTTGGTTTTCCTGCGATAAAATTGTGATATCGGTACCTTTCACATTGATTACTGATTTCTTGCTTTGATTCCTTGCCATACAATCCTCCTTTTTTATGCCTACAAAGGAAAGATACATACAGCACAGTATCAAATAGTGACCTTTTGCTATTTTTCTTTCTTTTTCTTCTATTCCCCTCCCTTGGAGGGGTGGACGACGAGTCGTTCGGGGTGGTCATGCCAAGGGGATATATCCCCTTGTTGAGTCTGCCCTACTGATTCTTCGCCCACTCATTCAACTTCTTGACAGGATTTTTAAATGCTTTGTACATACTTTCTGATGCATCAACAAGAAACTTTATCATTTTACTCCAATCGTCCTTATCGAAAACATTTACACCTGTTAGTTCGGATTTGATTCTACAAGTTATTTTATCATCCTGTCTGTCCCATATCAGTTCATCACCGAAAGCTGTCTCGATCTTATCTTTCATTTTGTAAAGGAAATCAAAGCATTTTTTATTTTCTTCTTTGTCTCCTCTATTGACAGCAATATCTGACTGGGCATATTCTCCGGTTACAATAATGTTTAAACTCAACCCTTGCATACCCATACTTTTTCTTAACCACCTATCTTTGGTTGGTGAGGAATTTCCATAAAAGTCATTCACACTATTGCTGGCTTGTAAATACTTTTTCCAGAATTCTAACCTTATAGAATGCCTGTTTTTTAAATCATCCTGAGTTTTTATTTCTTCTTTAGCTTTATTAGCCATTTTGATCGAATAATCTTCTTTATCTTTTAATACTACTAATACTTTGTTTTCAGCTATATTCAACTTGTCCATTATACGAGCAACCCGATTCATACATGTAGATGCAGAAATATTTGTATGAATAAACAACTCATTATCATTTAGATCTTCCACTTTACTCCACACTTTACCAGCAAATGTTTTGTAACGGTTTGATAAGTCATAATTCTGATCAAGTAATAATTCTAGAGCAGTCCATTTAACAATAACCTCTTCTCTTGTAAATAATGCTGTTTGGTTATCAAGTATAAACTGAAAATCATAATCTTTATTATCCTTGAAGTATTTAATAAATTTTATAAATACATCTTGCCAAGTTGTAACTTTAATAATGTCACCATTAATGTGTATTTCTTTAGGTTTATTACCCTCTGCTATATCACTTGCGTCTTCCTCAAGAGGAGAGAATTCAGTACTTTCAATTACTTTTGTATTCCAATTTTCTTTTTCTTTATATTTATCAGGTAATGGGAATGTGTCTAATAAGCAATTGATCATATTCTTTTGATGTTCTTTCATGGAAGCTACATTCCAAATATCTTTTTTTACTACATTTAACCTAAAATTTAAAGAAGATGTATTTAATTTTATTTTTTTATCCGCAAAAGGTTTGTTCCCAATTTCGCTGTTAAATTCAGTAAGAATTAGATTGCCAATATTATGTATATATGTTTTGTGAATGTACTCGTGATCTATACCTAAATCCTCCTTCCAGCTCTGACTCATTTTTTGTGGCATTATATGCTCAATTGTAATTTTAGGATTACGAAAATCAACAGCGACTTTTGTGTTGTGTTCTTCTATTTTACCTAATATAAATTTTGAATACTTTTTTAAACCCTCATAGAAGTTCCTTGTTATTAATTCTTTTTTCATATCATTATCATTTGGTAATCTTAAACTGTAAATCATATTTGACAATAAATCTAACATTGTAATACTGCCTTTTGCTAAGTCTTCGAAGCGATTACAAAATAATACGATAGTTTTGTTCTCGCCTTGTGTTATACCTAAAATACGACGGCGAATTAAATATGTTCTAATTGTTTTTAAAATTGATATAAACAAATCATCGCTTATTTTAATGTCATTTAGTTCACTTTGGTGGTATTCTAATAACCCCAAGACAAATGCTTTGAATGCTTCTGCTTTAATGTCGTGGAAGATATTCCTTAACAATTCTTTTATTTCGCTATTTTTCGATTTGTCATTTGACAATGCATCTGTTATATCAGCTGTTATGATCCATTTATACCAATTTGTATAACGGATTATATCTTTTATGAATTCTTCGTGTTTGTTGTTAAAATTGTTGTTGACAAAGCTCTTGAATATCTGATACACTTCTTTAGTGTTGTTATTACTAACTACTTTTATTGAACTCGCTGTTTTCAACTGTAAGTAGTCTCGGAAAAATTCAGAAGTATTATCATTTAAAATTGATTCAATTTTTGGATGCCAAGTTTTTTCATATATGACAGACTGCTGATCACTATTCATATTCAGTAACACAAAGTTTCTAACTAAATCTGATAATGTTAATGGTTTCCCTAAAGAGTTTAAAGTTTCAAAAATAATTTGAGGATCTTCTCCTTTATAAGGTCTTTCATCTAAAAAGATAACAGCAACATTCATTCTCCTTATTGCTGTGATATAATGTTCTAGCTTAATTTCAGGTCTTGTTATTTTTTTATCTTTTATCAAAGTACAGAATAGTAAGTAAGCATTATAAATTATTCCATTTATTGGATTGTCTTTGATTACTAAAGCCTTATACGCATCTCAATCTTTTGTTACTTGTTTTAGTTTAATTTTATCTTGATATGTTGATGCATTATTTGTTAAGTAATTTTGTGTAATAATATCTTGTTTTGATTTATCTGTTTCTAAGTCTCTCAGAGCAATTAAAAACAACAATGTTGTTGTGAGTCGTTGTTGACCATCAACTATGACAGATTTATTGGCAAAACCAACCTTTTCTTCTTTTATAACGACTGTACCAAAGAAATGCTCCGATTTATCGTGTACATTAGTATCTAATTCCGAATATATTATTCGTAAAACATCACTAAAATATCTTTCAATTTCGGGTTTGCCCCATGCATATGATCTTTGAAATGGAGGAATAAAAAATGAAGTTGCGTTTTTTGCTAGTACATCATTGATGGAGTGATTTTCAGTTTTCATTACTACCTCTACTTTATTATTTCTTATATCTTCTATTAATCTTTCTTGAATTCTTACGTTTATTTTTTTTCTTCATTACATTTCTTCGTATTTTCTTTATTACAAGTTCTTTATTCCTTTTCATGATTTCTATCTTAATATCTGCATTTAATATGTAATCAAGTTTCTCATTTATAATACTATCGTTAACATCTTTATCAATTGTATATCCTTCTGAATCAGTAAAGTGATGCACAAAATAATTAAAAGAAATTGAACTTTGTTCTTTAGGTCTTTTGATATATTCTTTTAATAACTTATCTAAAGATGTCTGACCAGAAATTATATAATTTTGGTTAAAAATTAAATCATTAATAAAAACAATTGTTATGTCATTAACCTGGTTCATTTGTTCTGAAGTAATTTTGTTCTTTTGTAACAGATCTAACATTCGGTTTTTGAACCAAGTGTTTACAATATAATTTAAACCAGAAATATTAAACATATAATCGTGAACAACAACTACTGGAAATATACTAATTTTACTAGCATCTAATTCAGAATCGATTGTAGCGTAAGTTCCATCAAAAAGCCTTAAAATATTTTTTATTAACTGATTTATTGCTGAATCACCACTTGTGGTTTCAATAAATTTTTCTCTAAAATAATTGATAATTTCTTCATAGTCTGTTGAATATCTAATTGAATTTCTGAATATGTTATCTTTGTTCTCAAATAAAAAAACAGTATTATTTTCTCGTAAATAATAATCAATAAATCCCTGATCTATTTTGTCCAATTCATTTCCAGTTCTCTTAAAAACATTACGTTTTTTGTAAGTTTCATCCAAAACACTATACAATAATGTATTCTCTGTAAATTCTTTTGTATAATATTGGCGAAAATCACCTTTGTGTATTCCACGATATGAAGTTTGCAAATCATAAAATATCGTTCTGTAAAGTTTATCTATTATAAAAGGTAAGAAAGGAATAAAGTATAAATTATCATTAACTCTCAGTAACGGATTCTGTCTAAAAAACAAGAAAGGATCATTTGAATTTTCGCAATCAACATCATCTATTAATTTAGTAACCTCAAACTTCTCAATTTCTCTTTCAGAATCATTGTGAAAATAGCTCAATCTACTATGCTTATTAGAGCAATATACAATATGATAATAATGCCTGAACAACTGCGAAATTGTTGTTTTTCTATTCTCGTAATATTTATCTAATAACTCAGAATTCCTATCTTCATGAAGAAATTTAGACAAATAATAAAGTTGAACTATCTGGCTGATTTTTTGTGGGAATAGCATCTGAGGAAATTGAATATCAAAAAATGGTAAGTGATTTATTAGAAACATCTGGCTAATATCAAAATAATTAGTGCGTGATACAGGTGATTTTACTGGTTTAGTATTTATAAAGCTGTTATAATAAAGAATGCACTTTAAAATTGTAATTTTATTTTCATTAGTGAGTTCTACTTCTATATTTACTCTGCTTTTATTACATATCTTACTAATTGTCCTCAAGCAGGATATTCTTGAAAATAAAATTGACTTGCCATTCAATTCCAATTTATCAATAGTTATACCTTTGAAATAACTATTGTAAATTTGTTGTTGTATTGAATATTCATTCATAGCTTCTTGAAATGAAATATTTATGATATCTGCTAATACTCTAATACTTGCATTTAATGGGATATCGTGTATTCCCTCAAATGAATAATCATTACTGAATATTTCTTTATATGTTATTACTTTCCACAAATCCATTTTTTATATCGTCCTTAGATTTTGATCCCATCTTTAATATTGTCTTTTCAAACAATTTTTTATCATCAATAACAATGTTGTATGTACCTGTATAAGATGATTCTGCATATCTTAAAATCCTAATTTTGCTTAATTGATATATTAACGTTTTTATTACTACTTCTTTTATTCCTGTAGACTCGGAAAGCTTATTACTCATAAAATGAATTTCTGCAGAGTTTATTAATTCTAATATAATTCTATCTGTTTCTGCCTGAAATTCTTCATGATAAGTTTTCAAATATTCGTACATGAAATTTGGATTCAATTTTATAAAACTTATTTTCTCCGATTTTATTCTGATATTCTCAAAATAATTCATTTTTTTTAGTTGAAATACAATATCTTTGTCAATTCCTGATAGAAATTCTTTATTTTCAATTGACATAATATCATTATATATAGCAAAATCAACTAGCTTGTTAATTTCATTCATTTCTTGCTCGTCAAGTTTATCTTCATCAAATCTAAAAGAATTCAAGATGTCACTTTCTGTTAGTTTGTTGTACGATTTTAAGTCTGACTTTAAATGTTCTAATATTGTACGATTCAATATATCATAACAATCTGGTATATTTATTCCAATCTCGTGATTATTCAGGCTGAATAAACCATTCAAATGCCTACTTCCCATTGTTAGCATCTTAACTGAATCTAAGTATTTATTGAAAAATTCATCTCCTATGACTTTATCTTGCACTTCTACTTCGACCTCAGAAGTTGGATTCTCTAAACAAGCTAAATAATAATATTGTCTTTCAAAATCAATTACAATAATGGTTTTATTATTACATTGATTGTAAGCAGGAAAATGATGACAAATTGAAGGAAAATTTACTTCTACAAAAATCTTGTATTCATTCATAAAATTTAGATACATTTTCTCAATCATTTGTTGCAAGTCGATTTTACTATAATCACTGAATGAATATTTGAAAAAATAATCGAAATTTTTTAGTAAAGGAAGAAAAGTATCATCTATTCGTGCAACACCTAACTTTTTGAGTTGATCAATATAATCTATTACTAAATTTGCTTCTTTATCTTTGATTTTGTTTAAAATCAGTTCTCTAAGCCTAACAAGCTCATACTGTATTGATTTAATTGGGCTAGTACTTGTGTTTAACTGAATATCAAACAATCGTTCGTAATTAAGGTATACAAATGATAAAATCCTTTCTATCAGCATATACTTGTTTCTTGAGATACTAAAACTTCTAGAATAATTTTTTGAAATATTAGATTCAATAATTTTATCAATCTCTTTTTTTAGATCTCGTTTATGAAAAGCATCATCTAAATCATAGCAATAATGCATCGAAGTTGCATTGTGTTGGGTTCTAAAATGGAGAGTATAAGCCAATTCTGCAGGTTCTAATATTACATCAATATCATCCCCTGTCATTTTCCTAAAGGAATATGAAATACATCTTTCCGAATCAAGATCAACATAACACAATATCCCAATTCCTTCAAGAGTATATGGTGTAATTGATTGTTTGAATGAGGAGTATTGATCAATAAGTTCTTTTCTCTTATTTAGAAACTGTTCAGCCTTTTTATATGCATTATCACATATTTTTTTCTTCTGGTTTGAATCAGCAATTGAAAAATAAGTAGATAGTAATTCATACCTAACATTTGTTAATTCTTTTTTGAATTTATCAAAATAACTTTTATCTTTCGAATCTAAATCTAAAACTTGAAATGCAATAATATAATCTCGCAACTTGCTATAATAAAATTCTACGACACTACTTAATGTACCTGTTTCATTTTTTTGCAAAATGTTACTTCTTAATAACACTTCTGGAATATCACCAATACGGTCAAATATTAATTTTGTATTAATTCTATCTTCATTTTCTTTGTAGATTAATTCTGCAAAATTGATTAGGAATATAATTTCACTTGATTCAATATTATATTTGCCTTTAAGAAACTCAATATAATTGAGTATGAAGTTTGTTGTTGTTAAGTTAATACAATCATTAACCTCAGATATCTGCTGGAAAGCTATTTTTAAAGTAAAAGGATTTCTTTTAAATTCATTCTTTAATTCTTTTGTAATGAACTTAGTATATGAATATTCAGCTTTATATTTCTCAAGTATAAAATGTAGTTGATGCTCAAATAGTTCTACAATTTCATATTCTTTAATTTCACGCTCTTCTCTTGTACTCACTACATACAAATTCTCATATAATCTAGAAATCTCTCCATGATATCTTTTGTATTCAGTCCAATAATAAGACTTACAAGAAGAGATTAGCTTATAATTCGGTTTCGAATATTTAAAATATTCATCGAAAATCATTCCTTTATCAGCTTGACTTCCTTCATCTAGTCCGTCAATAAAAATATAAAAAGGTTTATCTCCAATAATTCTATCAATTCTACTAATACCTTCTTGAGGAGTTGTAATAGTTTTAAAATTTCTATTCCAATTAAAATTATTTATTATAGTTTCAAAAATACCAGTTTTAATATCAGCAAATCGTAGAAAAACAACAAAATTATTACTTTGTATCATTGACTTAGCTTTATAACACATCCAACATGACTTACCCATACCTGAATGAGCACTTATGGCAAAAGCTTTCTTTTCTGACTCAATAAAATCACTAAATACATTCTCTAATCTAGGATCTGGTACATATAAAGAAGGTAAATAAGTTTTTTCGTCATCTATATTTTGTGCTATAAGTTGTGATGTGTTAGCTATATACTCTTCATTAAAAAATTCTTTTAAATTATCATTGTTTAAACCAATAAAGAATTTCAAAGCTTCACTGAATTTATCCATACTTAATGTAACTTTATAATTTAAACCTTCTATTTTCTCGCCAGATTTAATTTCTCTTCTTGTAATCGTTTCATATAAACGAATTTCTTTCCCATTACATGTCAATGCAAGAGGAGTAACTGGTTGAGTTAGAAGTGCATAAGATATTGCTTGATCTCTATCCGCATCTGTAAGTTTATGATCTTCTTTTTTGACTTCAATTACAAATAAATTTTTACCAGATGTTTTAGATCTAACCAATATGTCTAGGCGAGACTGAATATTATCAGCAAATTTATCTTTCTTAACATCATACGTACCTCTTCCAGCTTTGAAACTAAATGGTTTTTCAAATTCTATATCATCTACATCAATATTACATTCTTTTTTGAGATATTTAAGAACTTTTTTTATTTTAACATCTTCTTCATTCATTACTTGTTTCTTTGCCACAACTTATACCTCATATCTTATACCTCATACCTGTGTAAAAAAGCATCGCTTTTTTACCCTCTCCCCTCTACCACATTAACTTCCACCTCACTCAATCCATACAGCTCATAAACCATTTCATCAATCTCTTTATCAGTCTTAGCAATATCTTCCTGAAGACTATTGATCAGATTTTTATAACCGCCGAAATAATCCTCCCACTCATCCTGCTGTGATAATGAAAGAATCAACTTTTGCTTCTTAAGTTCAGCTACGAAAGTCTTAAAATCGAAATTATAAAACGAACCTAATTTTTTACTAATCTTCTCGATCTCAAAATTAGATTGAATACGATTAATAAATTTATTTTTCTTTTCTTGAAGCTGTCTATTCAAATCCAGCATTAAATCAGCTTTTTTTATAACTGATTTCTGAAATAATGCCATTTTGTTTTCCTTTTGATTTACACCTTCATTTCGATACGATTACTTGTAATCACTCAATGAGCGGTGTAGTGATTTACCGGTCTTCGAGTGGAAGCTTTGCTTTTGTATCGAGAAGCCGGTTCAATATTTACACATTTAATACTTATAAAGAATATATATTCTTAATAATGTTTTGGCAAATGATTTTATTTAACATTTCAGAAAGATTCTGAATCAAGTACAGAATGACGGATTCCCACTTGACAAATACAAAATTTTGACTTACATTCGCTTCGTTGACCACGAGTCAATAAACTAAATGAGAGTTGGAGGAGTCATGTTCTGCTCAAAAATAAAGCTGAAAGAGATTGAGATGAAGAAAAAAGCAATTCTCGATGAAGCGAAGAAAATTATCAACAAAGTTGGTTTTAAAAATGCCAAAATGAAAGATATTGCAGAGAAAGTAGGTTTCTCAAAAGCATCTCTATATTCTTATTTTAAAGATAAGGATGAGATTGCCATGAATATTTTCAAGGAGCATCTGCTTAAAATGTTCAATAAGATAAAAGACCTACCGGAACAGAAAATGACTGCTTTGGAAAAATTCAATGAGATCAAAAAACTGCAAATTGGATTCATAAAAGATGGCAAAAATTTAATGACCATTAAACCGAATCTTAAAGAATTAACAAAGGTACATTTGGAAGTATTTGAGCTCAGGAATAAACTTTTTACTGTACTGAAGACAATTATTGAGCAAGGGAAAAAAGAAAAAGTATATAATACTAACATTGATGTTGACCAATCCATAATCATCTTAGATTCTTTGATAACTGGAATAATTTTCAACGCTTCAATGCGAAAAAATATAAAAAATGATCTGATAAAGACATATGATATTGAAGAAATGATAGGAAAAGCTATTGACTTCTTTATCCTAGGAATTACGAACACAAAAACGGAGCTAAAGTAAATGATCTTAACCGAAACAGCGGTCAGAAGGCCGATCTTAACTACAGTGGTAATCCTGGCAATTGCGATCATGGGATTTTTATCCTATTTCAATCTGCCCTTGAATACAATACCTGAAGTTGATATTCCCGTTATATCTATCCAGGTGGTCTATCCCGGAGCTTCACCTGAGGAGATTGAAACCAACATTACAAAAAAAATTGAAGATGAAGTTTCAACCATTAGTGGACTGAACTATGTTCAATCATATATGATGGAAAATGTTAATATCACGATCTGTAACTTTCATACTTACAA